>JASLXN010000310.1 GCA_030740315.1 Dehalococcoidia bacterium
GCGTGGGTAATGGAGAGGGGGAGGGTGTAAGCGGCACGGGCGTTAGCGGCGGTGTAGACACTGGTGTGGGCGTAGGTGTAGGAGTGTTCGGCGCAGTGCAGGCCCCAATAGCCAAGAGCAGTACAAAGAATAGGGGCCAATACCTCATGGATAACAACCCATCTAAATAGACTTTATACTCTTACTCGGACAAGTCGTCTAAAGCTACGAGTGAACTAATTGCAATACGCCATCTAAAAGAGAGAAGGTCTTTCTCCATATTAAACCGTTCCCATAACCCTTCGTTCGTTTATTAACCTCTAACTAGAAGGTACAAGCGAATCACAAGTTTTAGTGCTCAGAGTCTAGGCTTTGTTGGCAACGTTGTCAATCAGCAAGAGTGGGACACTCCTCGAGTGAACACTTTGGTGGAGCAGCATTGATATTTGCTAACCCTTGAGCGGGTTCCCGGAAAGTTTAACTACCCCTCGGTCCATCAGTTCGTTTATCTCGGGGGGAAGCTCCATCAACTCGTTGTCTCCCAAATCCAGCTCAGTGAGTGAGACCAGGTTGCCTATCTCGGGGGGCAGCTCCCTCAGGTCGCTATTATGC
>JASLXN010000311.1 GCA_030740315.1 Dehalococcoidia bacterium
CATCTGATGTCTGTATTGTCATCTGATGAGACTCTTGTCATAGGTTGATCTACGGGTGAACGCCACCCCCAGTTGATGGAGATTATATTATTAATGTTATAACATAACGGCCGCTTGGGCGGTTGATCGGGAGTTTGTTTATATAGTTTGGTTGTCTTGGGGTGCCTTTGGCCGTCTTTGGGTGGACTTTGGGCTCCCTTTGGCTCCCTTGGGGTGCCCATGGGTGCCCTTGGCTCGCTTTGGGTGCCCTTGGCTCCCTTTGGGTGCCCTTGGGCTCCCTTTGGGAGCTCAATGTTCACCGTTTGCGATGCCTGTGCACAAAATCAAGCCTCCTGGAACACGCCACCGGAGCCACCGGAGCCACCGGAGCCACCGGAGTGGTGTCAAGAACTGCGGCTCGGAGCCCACCTCCCACACGCGCCGGGGGCCAGGATGACGGTAGTTACACAAACTCCCTCAAATTATATGTTATTATTTTTGAGCACTGGAAGTTCAAGGAAGTGTATTTTAAAGATTTGGGAGGGGCTGGGCCCATCCCAATTCTTAAAATAC
This sequence comes from Dehalococcoidia bacterium, assembly GCA_030740315.1. Lineage (GTDB taxonomy): Bacteria > Chloroflexota > Dehalococcoidia > JACVQG01 > JAHKAY01 > JASLQE01. Next base: position 553 of record JASLXN010000311.1, read on the forward strand.
AGTTTCCTGGAACTTACAATGCTGAACATTC
>JASLXN010000312.1:0-266 GCA_030740315.1 Dehalococcoidia bacterium
CTTTTCCTTTAGCCTTGACCACATCACCAATGACCCTAGCCTCAGGCAGTTGCCCGGTGATCTTTTCAGCATTGTCAGGGGAACAAATAATTACCATACCGATGCCCATATTAAAAACATGATACATCTCATTCCGAGCTATCTTGCCTTGCTTTTGAATCAACTCAAAGATAGGGGGCACTGTCCACGTCCGACTATGAAATTGGGCGGTGACATCTTCAGGCAGGATCCGGGGCACATTACCAATTAAGCCCCCGCCTGTAACA
>JASLXN010000312.1:276-583 GCA_030740315.1 Dehalococcoidia bacterium
GAGCCATGCCTTTAATAAAGGGTAATAATGGCTTCAACTGTTTATAATAGTCGCGATGGGGTTCCAGCAGCGTCTCTCCCAGCGTTTGACCTAGCTCAGGGTAGTGAGTATCCAATGCCGGTTTTGTCTCCCCAAATATCTTACGTACCAGGGAATAGCCGTTGGTGTGCAGCCCGCTGGAGGGCAAGCCGATAATGGTGTCATCAGCCGCTATTGTCTTACCCGTCACAATCTTCTCTTTCTCCACTACTCCGATGATGAAACCTACCAGGTCGTAGTCCTTGCCAGCGTATAGTCCCGGCGTCTC
>JASLXN010000313.1 GCA_030740315.1 Dehalococcoidia bacterium
GAGTATACACATGCTGCGTGTATTTTTATCAGGTTCATATAAAGCACCCAGGCAATTTAACTGGGTGATAGGAGTGTTATTATTATTACTAACATTCTTATTGAGTTTTACAGGATACCTGCTGCCCTGGGACCAGCTTGGATATTGGGCTATCACAGTAGGTATGAATATGGGGAGAGCAACACCATTTTTAGGTTATGAGGGACCATTTGCAAATTTATTGGGTATGACAATAAACAATGACATCCGTTTTGCTTTGATTGGAGGAACAACGATAGGAGCCCCCGCTTTGTTACGGGCTTATGTATGGCATTGTGTCGCAATACCACTGATAGCCGCAGCATTGATGATGATTCACTTCTGGAGAATACGTAAAGACGGCGGTATTTCAGGGCGGTTATAATTAATTTGCAAATAAATATTAGTATTTGAAAATATTTTTATTTTAAGGAGTATGTCCATGGAAATCAGGCGAAACGAAGGAGAGCTTGCTGAATTGAAAGATGACAGGGTATTTACATGGCCTAACCTTGTTGTTAAAGAGTTCCTGGCTGCTATTCTTG
>JASLXN010000314.1 GCA_030740315.1 Dehalococcoidia bacterium
CATCTCCGGTTGCGCCAGGAACGGCTTCGCCAAGGGTGTCTCAATAAAGGTCGGGCCGATCGAATTGACCCGGATGCCATGTGGCGCGAACTCCAGCGCCATCGCCTTGGTCATGCCCTCCAAACCCCATTTCGACGTGCAATAGACGGTCCGGTTCGGGCCGCCGACATGCCCCATCTGCGACGAGACATTGATCACGGACCCGGGCTTGCCCGCCGCAAGCAAACCGTCCGTCACGGCCTGTGCGACGAAATAGGCCGCCCGCACGTTGAGGTCCATGATCGCGTCAAAGTCATCCGCTGTCGTATCGGCCATCGTCTTCGGCCGATTGGTGCCCGCATTGTTCACCAGGATATCGAACGGACCAGCGTCGGAAATCGCGGATCGGGCATCCTCGATGTCGGTCACATCGAGCGTCATTGCATGGGCTTGTCCACCATTCGCGCCGATCGCAGTGGCCGCTCCTTCTATCTCACCCGACGACCGTGCCGCCAGCGCCACCTCCGCTCCGGCCTCCGCAAGCGCCGCCGCGGCAGCTAGTCCAATACCCCGGCCAGCG
>JASLXN010000315.1 GCA_030740315.1 Dehalococcoidia bacterium
CGGTCCGGTAACTTTCGAAATCACGGACAGAGAATGATCTCTTTCCCTATTTTGAGGTCGAAACGTAGCTGGCCTGGCTCACGCCCTTGCCCACGCTCTTGGCCTTCTTGCCGAGCCAGCTCATCATCCCACGCAGCTTGGCTCCGACCTTCTCGATGCCGTGCCTCTCCTCCGCCTTGCGGATCTTGTTGAAGTTCTTGCAGCCACCCTGGAACTCCCCAACCCACTCCTTGGCAAACCTGCCACTCTCAATCGTCTTGAGCTGGCGGCGCATGCGGTTCTTGACTGACTCGTTGATGATCTTGGGTCCCACCGTGACATCCCCATACTCCGCAGTTTCCGAAATCGAGAAGCGCATTCCGGCGATTCCGCTCTCGTTCATGAGGTCCACGATGAGCTTCAGCTCGTGCAGGCACTCGAAGTAGGCCATTGTGGGCGAGTAACCCGCTTCCACCAGCACTTCGTAACCCGCCTTGACGAGAGCGGATGCTCCCCCGCACAGCACGCATTGCTCACCAAAGAGGTCAGTCACGGTCTCCTCT
>JASLXN010000316.1 GCA_030740315.1 Dehalococcoidia bacterium
GCCCACCTCGTCGACCAGCTCGCGCAGCGTGACCAGGTCCCCGGTCCGCTTGGACGCTCGGACCACCTCGTCGCCGCGCTTGAGCGTGACAAGCTGGTAGATGATTAGATCGAGCTTTTCCGTATCGACCCCCAGAGCGGTGGGCACGGTGCCCATAAAGCGTACGTGGCCCTGGTGGTCGGCGCCCAGCACGTCGACGACGCGGTCGAAGCCCCGCTCCAGGAACTTGTTGTAGTGGTAGGCGATGTCCGTTGCGAAATACGTCGGCGCCCCGGTGCTCCGCACCATCACCTTGTCGTCCTCGTCGCCCAGCGCGCTGGACTTGAACCAGGTCGCCCCGTCCCGCTCGGTCAGATAGCCGGACTCCCTCAGCAGCGCCATGGCGTGGTCGAACTGGCCGTTCTCGTAGAGGCTGCGCTCCGTGAACCAGTTGTCGTAGACGACTCTGAGGTCGCGCATGTCGGTGCGCGCGATCTCCGTCATCCGCTGGAGGCCCAGAGCGCCCAGGCCGGCGACGGCTTCGTCCTCCGCCATGTCCAG
>JASLXN010000317.1 GCA_030740315.1 Dehalococcoidia bacterium
TCCTCGATCGTCGCGTTGTCGACGTCGATCGTGCCGCGGACCAGGTCGTCGAATCGCGTGCGGCCCTCGGGCACCCGAAAGCGGACCGCATGGGGCACCCCGTCGTTCGTCAGGCGCGCCGTCGTCTCCTCGCGGCGCTGGAGGCAGGTACGGTCGTACATCCACCCGCCGCCCTTGGCCTGCGCGGCCTCACGGCGCTGCTGGAGTTCCTCGGGCAGGCAGAAACAGCGGTAGGCGCGGCCGTCGGCGAGCAGCCGGTCGACCGCGGTGCGGTAGCTCTCCAGCCGGGCTGACTGCAGGTACGGACCGTGCGGTCCACCGACGCCCGGTCCTTCGTCCCACTCGATCCCCAGCCAGCGCAGGCCGTCGAGAATGCCCGCGACCAGGTCGTCCGAGGAGCGGCGAACGTCGGTGTCCTCGATGCGCAGGACGAAGACGCCGCCGTGGCGACGCGCGTAGAGCCAGTTGAACAGCGCCGTTCGCGCCCCGCCGACGTGGAGAAATCCAGTCGGCGAGGGCGCGAAACGGAGGCGCGG
>JASLXN010000318.1 GCA_030740315.1 Dehalococcoidia bacterium
GGTCGTCTTCGCGAGCCTGGTGGGGGCCGTCATATTCCTGGGCAGTTTCAAGGAGTGGTTCCCCTGGATGCCGCCGGTCCTCCAGAACTGGTACGTGCTCTGGGCACTGGCTACCCCCGTCCAGTTCTGGGCCGGCTACCAGTTTTACCACGGTGCCTGGGGCGCCCTGAAGCACAGGACCTCCAACATGAACACCCTGATCGCCGTGGGCACCAGCGTCGCCTACCTCTACAGCGCCGCGGCGACGGTCTTTCCCGACTTCTTCAACGTGGAGCAGGCCGAGGCAAAGGTCTACTTCGACACGGCGGCCATCATCATAGCCCTTATCCTCCTCGGACGCTTTCTTGAGGCCCAGGCCAAGGGTCGGACCTCAGAGGCCATCCGCAAGCTGATGGGCCTCCAGCCAAAGACCGCGCGGGTCCTGAGGGGCGGCGAAGAGGTGGACCTACCCATCGAGGAGGTTGTGCCAGATGACATCATTTTGGTGCGCCCCGGGGAGAGGATCCCCGTCGACGGCGTGGTCATCGAAG
>JASLXN010000319.1 GCA_030740315.1 Dehalococcoidia bacterium
GGGCGGACGGTACGGTTTGCTCCCTGACATCCACATCGACGGTTCGCGATGATAAAAGGCGTCCTCGAACGTTACAAAGAGTATCTGCCCCTAACTGAAGATACGCCAAAATTCACCCTGGGAGAGGGTGATACACCACTAGTCCACTCCCGCAGCATCGGCAACATGGTGGGATGTGACAGGCTTTTTTTCAAACTGGAGGGCTGCAACCCCACCGGCTCGTTCAAGGACCGCGGCATGGTGGTCGCCGTCGCCAAGGCCATGGAGGCCGGAAGCACCGGCATAGCGTGCGCCTCCACCGGCAACACCAGTGCCTCCGCCGCCGCCTACGGCGCTTATGCCGGCCTCACGACCACGATATTTGTACCCAAGGACGCTGTGGCGCGAGGCAAACTCAATCAGGCCATCGCCTTCGGCGCCCGCATCATGCTCATCGATGGGAATTTCGACCAGGCCCTGGGGATCGTTCGGTCCGTTACCGAAAACTCTAATATGGTCCTGGTCAACTCCATCAATCCGGACCGTATC
>JASLXN010000031.1 GCA_030740315.1 Dehalococcoidia bacterium
AACAAGTTCAAAGCAGTGCGCTCCGCCCTGAGTATTGCGACTACCGTGCCAACTGCTTCCCCAACCACTACCCAAGGCGCTACTGGAGACCCATCGGCTACTAGAGCCCGGCATTGAAGCGCCGGGTCCACCCGCTGGAACACCCGAAGGGCAACCTCCATTCCCGCCAGCACCCCATGCGCCTTCACCACGAAAGAGGCCTTACCAGTCAGCTCCGGAGGCACAAGGCCATCGGTGGTTATGTCACCCAGTGACACATCCTCTTCGAGGGCGGCGTCTATTATACGATCCACTCCGGCCTTGGGCAGCATTCAGTCCTCCCCGTTTCTGCGGAACACAATATGGCGCTTCCAGGAGGATTGAGACCGGGGAAAGTCCAATCGGTAGTGTGCACCCCTACTCTCTTCTCGGAGCAGTGCGGACTCCACCATGAGCCGACCCACGGTTACTAGGCTCCGCTCCTCAAAGCTGGGCCTATCAGACGGAGCCGACAGGGCATCCTGCCATGCGGCCAACTGCCGGGCGGCGTCCTCCAGTCCTTGACCGGATCGGATGATGCCCACTTTTTCCCACATGAGGCCCTGCACTGCCTCCCTGCTAAGTGGATCGGGAAGCCAGTGCGGCTGCCTTTCCGGCACACGGAACACGCCATTTGATGGCTGAATGTAATTTGGGGTCGCCGCATTCTTCATCGCCCGGCTGCGCGCCAAAACGCGCTTGGCGAACACCACCACTTCTAGCAGGGAGTTGCTGGCCAGCCGGTTAGCGCCATGAACACCGGTGCAGGCGGTCTCCCCGACAGCGAAAAGTCCGGGAATATTGGTCTCCCCCCAAACATTAGTTCGAACCCCGCCCATCATGTAGTGGGCGGCGGGGGTTACGGGAACAAGCGACTGCGTGATGTCCAGACCGTTTTGGCTGCAAAAAGAGTAGATGCTTGGAAACCGGGAGAGAACGGTGTGAGAAGGAAGGTGTGTCACATCCAAGAACACCCTGTCACAGGAGGTCTTCTCCATCTCAGCAACAATGCTACGGGCCGCAATATCCCTCGGGGCCAGGTCTCCATCGGGGGAATAGTCCTTCATGAAGGATTCGCCCCAGCAGTTGCGCATGATGCCCCCTTCACCCCGGACCGCCTCCGATATAAGGAACGGGGGCGCTCCATCCAACCGGAGGGCTGTGGGGTGGAACTGGAAGAACTCGGTGTCCATAATCTCGGCGCCAGCCTGGTAGGCCAGGGTGAGGCCGTCCCCGGTAGCTATGGGAGGGTTGGTGGTAAGGCGGAATAGCTGTCCACCCCCACCGGTGGCCAGTATCATGCAGCGCCCCTCATACTCCAGCGGACGCTGGGAGTGCAGGTCAATGGCCTTGACCCCAATCACCCTATCCTCCGTCACTATCAGGCTGGTAGCCAGGCAGTACTCCAGGATTCTCACATTCAGGGAACGGGCCATGTGGCTGAGCATAGTCTCAATACGCTGGCCGGTGGCATCACCACCGGCGTGGAGCACCCGGGGAAGGCTGTGCGCCGCCTCCAGAGCCAGCGCCACCTCACCACCCATTGTATCAAAGGGCACCCCGAAACGGGTGAGGTCTGCTATACGGTCAGCGGCCTCCTCCACCAGGATGCGCACCGCCTCATGGTCACAAAGGCCTGCGCCGGCTGCCAGGGTGTCCTGGAAGTGCGCCTCGGGAGAATCGCTGGGGCCAACCGGTGCGGCTATTCCCCCCTGGGCATACCTGGTGTTGCACTCATCTATGCTGCCTTTAGTAAGCAGCAGAACGGTGCCCTCTCCCCTTGCCAGAATGGCGGTGTAAAGGCCGGCTATGCCACTACCTATTATTATGTAATCAAAGCCCACCGGACAACCGTCCTTGCCCAAGCTCAGGCCACCTCCAGCATGTGCTCCAGGGCCTGCTGGGCTTTGACCCGGACAACTTCGGGAATGGTTACCTGGTTACGCCTCTCCTCCATGGTACGGAGCACACCACCCAGCCGGGTCCGCTTCATATTGGGGCACACCAGGCCGGGGGACAACACAAAGAAGGTCTTGCCCGGACATTCCTTTTGGAGCCGGTGCAATAGCCCCATCTCCGTACCTATGAGCAGAGTATCGGCAAAGCTGTCACGGCAATACCTTACCATCTGGGAGGTGCTGAGCACGGCATCTGCCAGGTCTGCCACCTCGGGCAGGCACTCCGGGTGTACCACCACGGGTGCCCCGGGGTGCAGTTGCCGTGAACGGCGAACATGTTCCGGCGTGAGACGGCGATGCGTGATACAGAAGCCGGGGTATGGGATAATCTTTTTCGTTGTCTGCCCGGCAACCCAGCGCGCCAAGTTCCCATCAGGGACAAATATGATTTCGTCATCGGCCACGGAGTTCACCACCCTAGGTGCGTTGGCAGAAGTGCAGCATATATCGCTTTCCGCCTTGACGGCGGCGGTGGTGTTTACATAGGCTACTACAGCAGCGCCGGGATAGCGCTCCCGCCACTCCCGCACGTCCACATCGTCTATCATGTCGGCCATGGGACAGCCGGCAGTGCCCTCAGCCAGCAGCACCTGGCGGCTGGGGTTGAGAATGACGGCGTTCTCCGCCATAAAAGTCACGCCGCAGAACACGATAATCTCGGCCTCGGTCTGAGCACACCGCCGCGCTAACTCCAACGAGTCACCCACGAAATCGGCTACATCCTGCACCTCGGGACGTTGGTAGTTGTGTGACACAATGACGGCATTCATCTGTTTGGCCAGCGCCTTAATCCGGCTCTGTAGAAGACCGCTATCTTCGCCGACATCCGCTGAAGACGTCCTAATCATCAGTAGTCCTTCCCTCTTTCAGGATACCCTGCAGCCACCATGGAGAGGCTTGCTTCACACTTACCATTACCTCCAGGCCTACTCTGTCCTCTGCGGCAGGGAAAAACACCAGCCTTCCAGAGCGTGTGCGGCCCCGCCCCTGGCCCCCGCCCGAGACATCCTCTACCAACACTTCTACATCCCGCCCCACGAGGCGTGCGCCGGATTCTGTGGCCACCCCCCGCTGCACCGCCTCCAGCCTACGCTGCCGCCGCTTCTTCTCCCCAGCGGGCACATCATCCTTCAAAGTCCGGGCCGCCACCGTGCCGGGTCGCGGAGAGTATGGGGCAATGTGCACAGTATCAAAGCCCTCGCCCGTTACGAGTGACACGGTGCCCTCAAACTGCACTTCGTTCTCCCCAGGAAAGCCCACAATTACATCCGTGCTAATCCCGGCCCCCGGCAAGGCTTCCCTGATACGGGATACGAGCATGCGGTACTGGGCAACGGTGTATCGCCTCCCCATACCAGAGAGGACGGCGTCATCCCCCGCCTGAGCGGGCAAGCTAAAGGCGGGACATACCCTATCCATGGTGGATATTTCCTCGAGGAAGCTATCGGTAACATCAGTGGGGTAGGAGGTCAGGAAGCGGATGCGGAGTAGGCCTTCAACGTTTTGCAGTTCCCGGAGCAGCCCGGCTAGATCGCAACCTGCACCGGGCAGGTCCCTGCCGTATGCGTTGACATTCTGGCCAAGCAGCACCACCTCCTTCACCCCGCTTCGGGCTAGCTCGCGGGCCTCGAATACCACCTCTCCTGGGGGCCTGCTCCTCTCCTTCCCCCTTCGGGATGGCACAATGCAGTAGGTACAGCCGTTGGTGCACCCCTGAATAACGGGCAAAAAGACGCTGGGGCCGTTAAGGACAGACGGTGCACAATCTCCCTCCAGTCCGTGTTCAACGGCCCATGAGTCCAAGCCGGAAAGGTCACCCGCCGGCATAAACATGTCCACCTGGGGGAAGCGCTCCTGAAGCTGGCCGTCATGCAGCGGCACCAGGCAACCGGTAACCGCCAGTGTGAGTCCGGGGTGAGAGGCCTTTAATGATTCCAGGGTTTTTATGCGAGAAACCGCTCTCTCTTCCGCCCGCTGGCGCACTACACAGGCGTTGACAACGACCACATCCGCCTCTTCAGGGATAGCGGCCTCCTCAAAACCCCAGCCCCTGAGCTTTGCAACCAGCCTAGTGGACTCGGCCATGTTCATTTGGCAACCGAATGTCTGCAAATAATAGTGTGGCATATCACAAATGTTACCAAATACGAGTCTACCCCTCGCAAAAGGGGCAGACATTTAGCTCTATATTCTCATGGCGGAGGGAATGGGATTCGAACCCATGGGAGAGGTATACCCCCTCCAGCCGCTTAGCAGGCGGCCGCACTAGACCACTATGCGATCCCTCCGCCCACAATATAGCACAGCATTACCCCCTTTTTCAACCTATCAAAGGGCGCTGCTTCCTACCCGCCAGAGGCGAGTTAAAAAGGAGGGGGCAACGGGATGCAGTACCACTCGATTGCAGCCCTTTTTGAAACTTTGTGCTGCACCACCTTAACATAGGGTACAGGTTTCACCATAGGTAATCACCGAGGGAAGAGTGCCACATGGGAATTGAACAAGACAAGAGATAAAGGCCATCGCACGAGAGAACGGGACTGCCCTTGTAGGAATCGCCTCGCGAGAGAGGCTGGCGGATGCTCCCTCCTCTGCGGACCCAGGCTACCTGCTGCCAGCCACACGCTCCATTATCTCCTTTGCCGTACCCCTGAACCGGAATACCATCAGAGATTACCTTTCCAAGAAAGAGTGGCTGAGCCATGGCAACGACCAGAAGAGCATCTATCAGAAACTTTCCACCATCTCAGACCGCCTATCCGACTTCTTGAAGGTCAAGGGCTACGATGCGGTCGGGATAGAGGCCAATAGTATCTACCGCCCCGAGGACGGTGCCACCGATGCCAAGACCGTGAGCGGATTTGGACTCCTAGTGGGCCTAGTACCGAACCTCTCTCATCGCTACCGGGCAGTGGCGGCGGGAATAGGGCAGCTGTGGTGGAGCGACAACCTCATGACCCCACAGTTCGGGTCAGCCGTGTTCCTAGCCACAGTCCTTACCTCCACTAGTATGGAGCCTGATCCACTCTTGGAGGAAGACCCTTGTGATAAGTGCAAGCTCTGCACCACGGTGTGCCCCGTGGAACTGATAAGCAATAAGCAGACCATGTCCGTAACCATAGCTAACAGGGAACATGTCTACGGGCGGAAAGGGCACAACGCCCGCTGTATAATAGGCCGTCGAGGCTACCATGGTTTGGGCCCCAACGAGAAGTGGTCTACCTGGAGCACCTTCAGTGTGGACTATCCATTCTCCGATAATGTAGCCGATGTAATAGATCTGAGTCGCCGGGTGCGTTCCGCCGACCCCGATAGGCAGAGCACACGGGCTTTCCTCACTCAGAGGGAGAGGTGTTTCAACCCCAATGAAACTTACACCAATACCTGCGCTAACTGCGGGCTTATCTGCTGGGAAAAGCGGAACGATTGGGAAGAGAACCGGCGCCTGCTGATGGAGTCTGGTGTGGTAGTCCTCAACACCAAGGGGGAGCGGGTTGCAGTGCCCGAGGGAGAGGCCGTGGAGATGGACACACCCTACGAGGTGAGGGTAGCCGTGCCCCGCCAGGAGGCTAGGGCGTCGCCTATACCCTCAACAAGCTAACCGTCCCACTCCGGCTTGACCACCCCTACCCCCACTGCTATGCTGGTACAGCTATGAGTTTCCCGGATAAGCTGGCCAGCGCCGTGGCCATCAACCAAAGCCTCCTCTGCGTAGGGCTGGATCCCCAACCGGAGCTTATGCCGGTTAAGGATGTGGTGCGTTTCAACCGGGCCATCATTGAGGCCACCCAAGACTTGGTATGCGCCTACAAGCCCAATCTGGCGTTCTACGAGGCACTGGGACTGACCGGGCTCAAGGCTCTGGAGAAGACCCTCTCCTTCATACCTCCCCACATACCCGTCATCGGGGATGCCAAGCGGGGGGATGTGGGACACTCCGCCCAGGCCTACGCCCGCGCCCTGTTTGATGGCTTTGGTTTCGATGCCGTTACCCTGAACCCTTACCTAGGGTATGATTCCATAGAGCCTTTTCTCTCGTACACGGGCAGGGCCGTTTTCCTGCTGTGCCGCACCTCAAACCCCGGCGGGGCAGATATCCAATGCCTGCAGGTCTCCTCGGAGGGGAAAGGGAGTGTGCCACTGTACTTAGCAGTGGCCAAGCGGCTTGCGGAATGGGCCGGAAACGGCAACATGGGACTGGTGGTGGGGGCCACCTACCCCGAAGAGCTCCGGCAGGTGCGCCGGCTCTGTCCCACCCTACCCATCCTAGTGCCGGGCATCGGCGCTCAGGGGGGTGACTTAGAGCTGTCACTGCACTACGGCCTAGATACCAGTGGTGCCGGACTCATCCTGACCTCATCCCGGGCCATCATCTACGCCTCCCACACGCGGGACTTTCCCCAGCAGGCACGGCTCGCCGCTCTGGAGCTACGGGAACAGATAAACTCACTACGGCCCCACTCCTCCTCCACATAGGCACACCATTCCATTTGACGATCGCATAAGCATCTGGCCGAAATTGACAGGACTAAAAACCGTGGGATACAATCTCAATGCGTGTCAGGGTGGACACAGTTTAGGAGACACGAATGATCGAAATGTCCATAGATAGTATACGCGTGAGTCTTATGAATTACCAGCGGGTGGTAATACTGAAAGAAAAAGACTCTGACCGCTACCTTCCTATATGGATAGGCCCCTCGGAGGCCGATGCCATCGCCGTGAAACTACAGGATATTTCAGTGCCCCGCCCCCTTACTCACGACCTGCTACGAACTATGATTGAGGTGCTAGGGGCCTCACTGGACTCCATGATAGTCTGCGATCTGCGTAACGACACATTCTTTGCCAAGCTAATCATAAGGAGTGATTCCCAACTCTTGGAGGTGGACTGCCGACCCAGTGACGCCCTGGCCCTCTCCGTCCGGGCCAAGGTGCCCATCTACGCCGAGGACTCTGTAATGGACAAGGCCAGCATACTCCTAGACAAAGAGACGGGGAAACCCATTGTCCCGGATAACAAAGAACGGAGTAGTCAGATGGATGAGGAAGAGATAAGACGGATGTCGGCCTTCAAAGAGTTCATCCAGTCACTTGACTTCGGTGACATGGAAAAGAAGGACAGCGCCTAAGGTATTCGCGATGGACGAGCAACTGATGCAACGGCTCATGACCAATCTCAAGTGCCGCAGGTGTAGTAGCCATTACAGAAGCTGCGACATAAAGGTGCTGGGCCAGCGGGAGAAGATGTGGCTGCTCAATGTCCATTGCCCCCAGTGCCAGAAAGAAGTGCTGCTGGCCGTTTCACTAAAGCCCTTAGCCGCTCGCAAACCGGTGACCGACCTAAACCCGAATGAGGTTCGCCACCACACCCAACTCCCGCCCGTATCCCCCGACGAGGTCCTGGACCTGCACCTCTTCCTGCGGAGCTTCAACGGCGATTTCAGCAGCACCTTTACCGGAGACCCCCCGGCCTAAAGCAACACAAGTTGCCCGATGTGGCAAGGCAAGGTTGTTTGTTAACGGGGACTTCAAGGAAGCACATTCCCTTTGGTGGAGGTGTGGAAGACACCCCGCAAATATAAAACTGTGCGGGAGGGTGGAAAGAAATAAGTTTACTAAACGGCCTCTGAATCCAGGGTTGACCGAGGATGGCTCATAGTGATACAATTCCCAAACTTGGAGGGTCGGTGAGGGGTTGGGTATTTTCCCTCATAGGAGTGGGATGGTACGTAGCCATTTCCATAATACTGGGTGTCGTTGTGGGTATGTGGTTGGACAAGAAATTTGGTACCGCCCCGTTGTTAGCCATAGCGGGAATAATTCTAGGCAGCTTTATGGCCTTTTTTGGCGTCTACAAGATGCTCCTGCCCGGTTTGAAACCCAACGGCGAGGATAAGGATGAGTAGGGAGAGCATTGCGCCTGCCGGTTAAGGTGCTCGCCCCCGTGGGCTTGGTGGTACTGGCCCTTTTCGTGGCAGGAGTCCTCACTGGGCCTTTAGGGGCCACATTCACTGGAAGAGAACCCTTCTTGCCCAGTCCGGAAGTGCACCTACCGGCTGAGCCTTTGTATCCCGAGAGGGAGCACATGGAGGCCTTGTCCTTATCCTCCAAAAACTGGTCCGTTACCAACACCATGCTGGCCTCTTGGATAACCATAGCCCTACTTGTATCTTTCTTCTATGCTGCCACCCGCAAGATGAAGGTATTGCCGGGCCGCGTCCAGACCCTGGCCGAGCTTATCATAGAAATGCTGCTCAAATTCGTTGAGTCCGCTGGGCATACTGCCCCTATACAGTGCCATTGGCTTTATGAATGAAGAAGGGCACCTGAGCGGCACTCTGTTGCGCAACGCCAACACCGATATAAACCAGCCACTGGCCATAGCCCTGATAGCCGTTATAGTAGTGGAGTACTGGGGTATCCGCGCTATCGGTGCCCGGGGCTACCTGGGACAATTCTTCAACTTTAAGGGCCTGCTCAAGGGGCGCCCCCTGGGAATTGTGGATCTCTTCATCGGCGCACTAGAGCTGCTAAGTCACCTAATCCGTATCCTCAGCTTTACCTTCCGGCTATTCGGCAACATGACGGCGGGCGAGGTGCTGCTACTCATCGTTGCCTTCTTAGTGCCATTTATACTAGCTGTACCCTTCTATGGACTGGAGTTGCTGATAGGTTTTATGCAGGCGTTAATCTTCGCCGGCCTTACACTGGCTTTCGGGGTCACCGCTATGACTCCCCACGAAGGCGAGCATAGCTGATAACCGAGGGGGCTTAGCTTAAGGAGGTTCTAAATGTTAGTCGTGGAGGTGGTGCTAACGGTGGCTATACTGGTTCCCCTGATATTTGCCGCCGGGATACTCGCCGGAGTGATGCGCGGCCAGGAGTAGCCGCCGCGCCATTTTGTCTTAATAAGAAGGAGGAAAGGACAATGCCAGAAGGCATATCACCCGATTCTATGAAGCTGCTGGCCGCCGGTCTGGCCATTGGGTTGGGTATGGTGGGGCCGGGCATCGGAATCGGCCTCATCGGCTCTTCGGCCATGCAGGCCCTGGGACGCAACCCTGATGCCCGCGGGGCCATCCTACCCAACATGATACTGGCCGCTGCCCTGGCCGAGGCCCTGGGCATCTATGCCCTTGTGGTGGCCATTATCCTCGCTATGCTTGTTTAAGCCAGAAGGAGGGCAGGGTGATTGAGCGGTTTGGTGAGCTGGGCATTCATCTCCCCAGCTTAATCGTATATGGGCTGAACTTCGGCCTCCTCTTTGCCCTACTCTACATGGTGGCCTACAAGCCCATCCTAAAGATGTTGGATCAACGCTCCTCTGCGATTCGCGACAGTATGGAACAGGCAGAGCGCATCCGCCAAGAGACGGCCCAGGCCGAGGAACGGGTTAAAGCCCGCCTAGACGAGGCCCGTCTGGAGGGACAACAGGTAGTGAACCAGGCCAGTCAGGCAGGAGAGAGGGTCAAAGAAGAGGCCCGTACCGAGGCCCGTCGCGAGGCGGAGACCATACTCTCAAGGGCCAGGCTGGAAACCCAGCGTGAGCGTGATGAGGCGTTAGACGCACTGAGGCAGGAGTTCGCCGCCCTAGCCCTACATGCCGCAGAGAAGGTGATTAACCAGGCGCTGGATGCCAAGGCCCACAGCCGCCTCATAGAAGAGGCGCTGGCTGAGAGCACACTCAAGAAGGAGTAACCGATGCCACGTGGTGGCTCGCCCACACGCCACGCCCTGGCGGTTTTCGCCATCGCCGGGGATCAAGACCAGTTTGATAAGTGGCTCCATGACCTGGGCCAGATGAGTCAGCTAGCACAGGACTCCCTTTTCAGGGCTGTGATGGACAACCCGAAATTATCCGTCGTGGAGAAACTGGGGCTGCTGCCAGACAGCTTGTCCGACCTGTCTCCGATGGCGGTTAACCTCCTGGCCCTCCTAGTGGCCCGGTACCGGCTCCGCCTGATTCCGGACATATACAAAGAGTACCAGAAGCTGGTAAACGCCCATCAGGGCATCACCAGCGCTGAGGTGGTAACAGCCGTCCCTCTGGAGGACGCCGTAAAGGACACCGTAACCAGTAGCCTGGAGGCCATCACCGGAGGCAAAGTGGTGTTCACCACCCGGGTTGACCCCTCCTTGCTGGGTGGGCTGGTGATTTACATAGGAGACACACTCCTGGACGGTAGTGTTAGAAGCAAACTCAAGGCTCTGCGTAAGAGCCTGGTAACATCAGGGAGGTAAACACATGGCAGTCAGGGGACAGGATTTCGTATCCATCCTGCGCCAGCAGATTGAGCAATTCGGCGCTCAGGCCACGATGGTGGAGGTGGGCACGGTGGTGGAAGTGGGAGACGGCATTGCCCGCATCCACGGCCTTTCCGGAGCACGCTACAACGAGCTTTTAGAGTTCTCCAGCGGCGCTATCGGCATGGCCCTCAACCTGGACGAGGATAGTGTCGGGGCCGTGGTTCTGGGGGAGTACTCCCAGGTCAAAGAGGGCGAAGAGGTGCACAGCACCAGCCGAGTGGTAGAGGTGCCCGTGGGGGAAGAACTGATAGGCCGGATAGTGAATCCTCTGGGCCAACCAGTGGATGGCAGTGGGCCTATCAAAGCACAGCGCAACCGACCGGTGGAAACTGTGGCCCCCAATGTGGTAGCGCGCCAGCCGGTTAATGTGCCCCTGCACACCGGTATCAAGGCCATTGACGGCATGGTACCCATAGGGCGAGGGCAGCGGGAGCTTATCATCGGCGACCGCTACACCGGCAAAAGCGCCCTAGCGCTGGACACAATCCTCAGCCAGAAAGAAACGGGCGTTATTTGCATCTATGTAGCTATCGGGCAGAAGACCGCCAAGGTGGCCCAAACGGTAGCCACACTGGAGCAATACGGCGCTATGGACCACACCATAGTGGTGGCAGCCAACTCCGCTGAACCTGCCGGCTTGCTATACCTGGCCCCCTATGCCGGGTGCGCCATGGGGGAGGAGTTAATGGGGCAGGGGCGTGACGCTCTGGTCATATATGATGACCTGACCAAGCACGCCT
>JASLXN010000320.1 GCA_030740315.1 Dehalococcoidia bacterium
GCCCTAAAGGTTGCCATGGAGCAGATAAAGCTTGATAGCCACCGCTTTGCCCGTAGCCAGTATGCCTGGTTCAAACCCAGCGATGAGCGCATCCACTGGTTTGGGAGAGCGGATAGCAGAGCGGAGGAGATAGCTCGCATGATATCCGGCCAGATGGTCATGCCATGAAGTTCGTCAAGATGCAGGGAACGGGCAATGATTTTGTCCTGGTGGATGGCCGGGAAACGGAGAGGGACTGGCCTCTGCTTGCTCGGGAGATGTGCCAGAGGCATTTCGGCATAGGCTCCGATGGTCTCCTGGTGGTCCTGCCCTCTCGGAGCGCGGATGTTCGCATGCGCATGTTCAATCCCGATGGCTCCGAGGCCGAGGCCTGCGGCAACGGTATCCGCTGTTTCGCCAAGTATGCCGGGGAGAGTGGTATAGACCGGGAGGAAGGCCTTCGCATCGAGACACTGGCCGGAATCAGGGACGTGCAACATTTCTGGGAGGGGGGCCTTATCCAGCGGGTCCGGGTGGGCATGGGCCG
>JASLXN010000321.1:0-234 GCA_030740315.1 Dehalococcoidia bacterium
GGATTCGAACCCCCGACCACTGGTTTTGGAGACCAGCGCTCTGACCAGGCTGAGCTACGCTCCTGCAGATAGATAATTGAAGCTGGTACCCCTGGAGGGACTCGAACCCCCGACGCGCGACTTAGGACGCCGCCGCTCTATCCTCTGAGCTACAGGGGCATTTGGTGGAGATAGAGGGACTCGAACCCTCGGCCTCGGCATTGCGAACGCCGCGCTCTCCCAACTGAGCTATAT
>JASLXN010000321.1:254-515 GCA_030740315.1 Dehalococcoidia bacterium
GCCTATTAAGCATCGTAAAACCCTCGAGCTTCCACTGTCAAGTCGCGGCGCCCACGGCTGCCGGCCGGAGCTCTCCGGCCTCGATGCTGTTGTGAGCCTATTCAGCCGCCACCGGGACCGGAGAGCCTCTTTCAACTTCTCGATAGCTTGGACTCAGTCAGCATAATTGCTGACATTTGTAATTCATCGCTTCGCCCTGAGCCTCGGAATGACCTGATGCAAGAAACAAGCTGACCGAGCCCTAGTATTGGAACTCTTCTC
>JASLXN010000032.1:0-5900 GCA_030740315.1 Dehalococcoidia bacterium
TATATGCTCCGGAAAATGGCACCTCCGGCCCCCGGCGAACTGGACTTGCAGCGCACCCTGTCCATCAGTCCCCAAGAGGCGGAGCAGGGGGTGGAGAAGCGGGTACGGTACAGCCTGGAGGGCCGGTTCCGTAGTATAGCTGTCAGGGTGCCGCCGGGGGTGGCCGCGGCCACCCGGATCCGCTGTCAGGGAATGGGGCGGCAGCGGGGCGGATGGAGGGGTGATTTATACCTTGAGGTGCGCATTCGTTGACCCCCTACCCCCTTTGGATTATAACGGGGGCAAGTTCCCACGATGAACGCCTCGCCACATATCAAGGCCCTGATGCTGTAAGGGGATAAAGGCACTCGGCTGCGCCTGGTGACCGAGTTCGGCTCATACCGGGCTGATGCCCTTATCCCGCTCAAAGAGATGGCTGATCCCATGGCCTTTGGAGTAGCCCAGTTGGACGGCAGCGGACGGGTGATAACGCCTGAGGAAAAGCCCACGCAGCCTCGCAGCAACTCGGCGCTCACAGAGGCCTACGCCTTCTCTCCTACCATCCACTGGGGCATAGAGAGCCTTTAGCCCTCCTAGCGCGGGGAGTTGGAGATAACCGATGCCATTCAGCGCCTGGTGAACACGGGTGGGTGTCCAGTCATGTTCTTCAGGGGTAGCGGCTGGACACAGGTAAGAAGGAGGACCTGTTTTTGGCCAACCGGGTGGCACTGGACGAGTTCTTGTGCGCAATTGTGGCTGGCTTGGTGAGTGGCGCTTCGGTGTGTAACAAAGCTTAAATCGGTCACAACGCTCATATTCCAGGCAGCCTGCTTCAAGGCCGGTTCGTACTGCCACAGACTGTACTATCTACAACTCCGTCGTGGGCACTTATGTCAGCATAGGTGCAGAGACCTGTATTGAGGACTCCCGGCTTGAGGACTCAATTGTAATGGAGGGGTGTCACTTCCACAGTGTGGGCCCCATCTCCAGCATCATCAGCCCCAACTGCCGCGTTACGCGCACCGACCTATGGGCACCCGTGTGTCTGTTTATTTGGAGATGACACAGAGATGTCATTGACGGGCTGATGATATCCGAACAGGCTGATTATATCCACCGATGAAAATAGCCCGCTGCACACTACCTCCGCCGGACTTCCTCCGCCGGGCCTGTTACCGATCTCCAGCGTTGCCGTCCTCGCAGCACTCGCCACAGGAAGTGGGCCACAATCAGGCCCCCCAGTAGCTCGGTGGCATACGTACGCGGCATGGTATAGGCATTAATCATACTGTGGACGAAGCTTCCGAACGGGGTGGACCAGCTTTCCACCATACTCCACCCCAGGACGGGCCACCAAAGGACGGCGGGCTGAAGCCACATCTCATCCAGGACCAGGTGGAGGAGGGTACCCAACCCCAGACTGAGCAACACCGCGTTCCCCCGACGGTAGCGCCACACCCCCACCCCCAGTAGCACCAGGGAGAACAGCAGCGTGTGGCCCACAATCCGGCCGCTGTGGATCACATCACCAAGAATGTACAAGCCCACCGGTTTATCTATCATATCGGGTAGCAAAGCCCCAACCATCAGGAGCCGGTAGTCCAGACCCCGTCGCCGTCTCAGCACAACTCGCTCAAACAACTGTGCTGCTCCCAGGCTTATTCCGACATGACCAAGAATTAACACTGACCTTAAACCTACGGAATCGTACCCCGCCCAACACACCGGTGTCAATCTGGAGACTCACACCCGGCTCACCTCCAGAGCAAAGGACATCTGCAGGGCTCACCGCCCGCAACATATAGGCGGGAGCAGGAGTGGGCCCGGATGTTTGCTGGGCTGTCTCTTGCTAAGGCCGCTGGCCGACCGTTCCCTGCCTGCGCAACCCCGGGGGTTTTGGGGGGCTTCGCCCCCAAAACACAATCCATGGGCTGGCGGGTGAGGAAACAAATGCTTGCATAGCGCAAGACGAACAACCCTTGCCTTCCTGGCAGCATACCCTCCGCTACCAGTGCCAATAACGGTATATGCCGGAGCAGGGCGCTACTCCACGACTGATGGTTCCAACAAATGAGAGGGAATCCACATCATGCAGGCTGTGCCGAAAATGGCAAACAGCAGGTCAGCTTACGCCGCTCACCCGGTGCCCGCAGGGGACGCCAGGAAAGGAACACCGTCTTTAACGGTCACCACCGGCTTGAGCAGCAGCTTTACCTCAAGAGGTTGGTTCTCTGAATCCCTGAACTCCCAGTCACCTTCCCCCATTTCCAGAACGGAGACATTGGCGGGCATTCCGTCCTTGAGGCTTCCCAGGCGGTGGCCCTCCTTCATAGCATTGGCCGGGTTGGTGGTGGTCATTTCTATCACTTGGTTGAGGCTTAGCCCTAGGGCCAGGAATGCGGAGATGGTATGAAGCAGGCTGTATACGGTTCCATTGATGTTGAGGGCCGCTAAATCGGTGCTGATAGTATCGGGAAGGATGCCTTGCTCCAGCATCTGTTGGGCCACATCGAAGCTCAAGCCGTTGTTGCCTCGGGCGATATCCAGCACCACGCCCCGCTCCACTGCCTCTCTAAACTCGGGCATCAAGCTCCCATCGGGTTGCAGCACCCTACCTGGCTTACAGGTAAAGCAGTGGCTCAGTATGTCGCCGCTATCCAGCAGGGGCAAAAGCTCTTTTGTCAGGCTCCGGCCTTCGACCCCTTTGGGGTCTCCGACGTGCACCATCAGGGGCAGGGCCACCTCTTTGGCTATCCTCTTGGACAGCTTTATCAGTTCCAGTCCCATGTTCCACATTACCGGTTCCACCACCCGCACTTTTATACCCTTTATCAAGTCGGGGTATGCCTGGACCATGGCGACCGTAGCCTCATAGTCAATATCATTCCAGTCCCTCATTTCAGGGAGGTGACACAGTCCGGTACGGCAGATATGCAGGAAGCAGAATACAGAGGTCTTGTTCTGAGGCAGCACGAACCTGGGTAAACCGGGAAATGTGTCGGAGCCGGCGCTGCCGGCATCCACAACCGTGGTCACACCGGCATTTATCCCTATCCTGTCCGGCGCCAGACCCAAGGAGGTAACCACATCATATACGTGGGCGTGAAAGTCAATAAGCCCAGGCACCACAATCTTGCCTTGGGCGGCAATCACCTGGGCTGCGTCTTCCTCCTTCAGTCCCTCACCCGATGTGACAATACGCCCCTTGCTAATGCCGATGTTGGCTATTCCGTCAACTCCCTGGGCCGGGTCAATCACCCTTCCCCCGCTAATAACCATATCGTACATGGCTGCTCCTTAATTGCCCCTTTGGGTTCCACAGTGTACTTCCTCCGAACGCGTGAGACAAGCCGACACTCCGGAGAGCTGCCGCCTGTGAGCCATTTGTAGGCAAATCACTTACGGGGGCAGTGTTGAAACCAGGGATAGTTGGGACTACACTGGTGGCAAAGGAGGCACCATGCACCATGACGGTCTAGATGCGATGAAGGGCGCCTACCAAGGCTGGGAGCAGGAGCATCTGGCATCGGCACTGAAAAGGGCCACCCGGGAGCCTGCCCACTCGGACCTGGCTCAGAAACCCCTCTACACACCGCTGGACACCGAAGGGGACAGCTACATGAGTGACCTGGGCTTCCCCGGCGACTACCCATATACTCGGGGCATCTACCCCTCCATGTATACCGGACGCCTGTGGACGATGCGAAACTATGCCGGTTTCGGTACCCCAGAGGAGACTAACCAGCGTTTCCGCTACCTATTGGAGCGTGGCCAGGGGGGGCTGCTGGTGGCATTTGACCTGCCCACCCAGATAGGCATGGACTCCGACCACCCCCGGGCCGAGGGCGAGGTGGGAGTGGTGGGGGCAGCGGTGGACTCCCTCCAGGATATGGAAACCATATTCCACGGCCTGCCCCTGGAGCAAGCCAGCCCATCCTTGACCATGAACGCCGCCGCCACCGTGGCCCTGGCCATGTACGCCACTGTGGCCGAAAAGGAGAATCTGGAGCCTTCCAGAATCACCGGCACCACCCAGCACGATATACTGAAGGAGTTCCTCTCCCGCGGCACCTATATCTTTCCGCCCAAGCCCTCCCTTCGGCTTACCGTGGACCTGATTGAGTACTGCACCAAGCACTTGCCCCGTTGGAACTTCATCAATATCTGCGGCTACCACCTGCGTGAGGCAGGGTGCACACTGATCCAGGAGTCAGCATTCGCCCTGGGCAACGCTATCACCTATGTGGAGGCCTGCCTAGAGCGCGGTCTGGACATAGACTCCTTCGCCCCCCGCCTGGCCTTCAATTTCAGCGCCAGCGCCAATATCTTTCAGGAGGCTGCCAAGTTCCGGGCCGTCCGTCGCCTGTGGGCCAAGCTGATGCGCCAGCGCTTCGGCGCCAAAAAGCCGGAGTCCTGGATGTGGCGGGTTGGGGCCGGCTCCACCGGCAGCATGTTGACGGCGCAGCAGCCGGAGAACAACATCGTGCGCATAGCTCTCCAGGCCCTGGCCGGGGTGCTGGGTGGGGTGCAGTCCTTCCATACCGCCGCCTACGATGAGGCTCTGGCCATCCCCTCGGAGCGCACTGCACTAATGGCCTTGCGCACCCAGCAGGTGCTGGCCTATGAGAGCGGGGCTGCCGATGTTGTAGATCCCCTGGCTGGGTCATACTACGTGGAGAGTCTCACTGACCAGATAGAGGATGAGGTCAACCGCTACTTGGAGCGCATAGAGGCCCGGGGTGGTATGCTGGCAGGGATTGAGGAGGGCTGGGCAAGGGCCGAGATTGCCGAGTCCGCCTTTGACCACCAGCGGCGGATAGAGAGCGGTGAGGGCACCGTGGTGGGCGTCAACCGGTTCAACGAGGAGGCCCGCGCCCCCATAACCCTCCACCGCCCCAACCAGGAGATGGTGCTGGAGCAGCTAAAACGCCTGAAAACCCTGCGATGGGAGCGGGACAACGCACAGGTGGAGCACACTCTGAAAGAGTTGCGGGATGAGGCCCGAGGTGCCGGCAACCTGATGTACCCTATCAAAGAGGCCGTTAAAGCCTATGCCACCATTGGCGAGATGTGCGCCGTCCTACGGGAAAACTTCGGGGAGTACCGGGCCGAGACGGGGTATTAGTTAGAGATAACATAGACAATGTTATTTAATATTATTTAAGCGAATAGTATTAAACAGTTCGTTAGAAGATTAACAAGGGAGGGCATTCATGACTGCAACTCTACGATCTATCCCATCCGAAGTAGAAGATGAATTGCCCTTTGCTGCCTCATTACGGGATTCTCGCATATCTGGCCGACTGAGGCGGACCCCATCTTCATGACAGGATAGGAGCAATCTTAAGACTGGGTTCCGCAAACCTCGAAGGATCTGGAGTTAAGAATTCTCCCATACATCTACTGGGAGCTTCCACCAGGGTTGAGGTGAGCACGTCGGCCAGTATCCGGTAACCCAGGCCTGGTAGGGACGCTCGGGGTTGTAGAAGCGAAAGTCGTTACCGAGGCCGGTCTTGGCTTTCCTACCATCCTGATATGCTTTCAGGTAAACTTCTTCGTATTCCACCGCATTGACCACTCACTCATACTGGAAATCAAGCCCGAAGCCGGGCCAGTGCTGGGTTATCCGGCGCACAACTCTGCCAGCTATAGATGATGTGCCAATAGTGCGCTGAAACTCGCCTGCCCGAACTCCCTGGACAGCGGCTTGAGAAATGTGCATATGGCCTGGGGCCGCCAATCTATCGAACGAATACAGGGGGTTGACAGGGCAGTGGAAATACCTGGTATACTATAGGGGAACTGTTGTTCTACAGGAGGCATCCATAGCTAAGGGGCTGTCGCAGCGCCAGCAACAGATTGTGGAGTTCATATCCCATTACATGGACGAAGAGGGAATTCCGCCCACGGTGCGGGATATC
>JASLXN010000032.1:5910-10989 GCA_030740315.1 Dehalococcoidia bacterium
CAGAGGACGTCGTTTCTGGTATTGATATTCCCCCTTTACCTAACTCATCTATGGATGGGTATGCTGTCCAATGGGGAAGCATCAAGGATGCCAATGGTAGCAAGCCGGCAGTTCTCTTGGTTTTGGGGCAAGTGGCTGCGGGCTCTCTTCCACCTCTGTGGCCGACTACAACCTCCGCATTCTGGAGAGGGAGAGTCAGCTACGCCGCCGTCCTGATATCTCCAGGGGCATAGAGATGCCGGGACGGGGCAAAGGAGTGTCCCGCGTGCCCCTGTTGGGTGTCATCGCAGCCGGTGCCCCCATCCCCGTGCCCGATTCCGATGCCTGGCAGTCCACACCCCTTGAGACGGTGGAGGTCCCCGCTGAGATGGTGGGCCGGGCGCAGGGCGTATACGCCCTGTGGGTGAAGGGGACTTCTATGATTGACGCCCTTGTTGACGACGGCGATATTGTCCTTCTCGAGCCGGCCAGGATCGTCAAGAACGGGGAGATGGCGGCGGTGTGGCTCAAGTCCGAGAAAGAGGCCACCCTGAAGCGGTTCTATCAGGAGAAGAGGCGCGTCCGTTTGCAGCCGGCCAACAGCACCCTGTCCCCTATATTGGTATCCTCCCAGAATGTGGAGGTGCAGGGCAAGGTGGTGGGGGTGCTACGCCGCGTGGGCTAACCCAGACCGAAAGGCGGTGTAGTACCGACCGCCTAGGTCATGCTGCTTCCCCCGGGATTGTCTTGACGCGATTGCTCTTCCCATCCCAACCCTGTGACTTGTTAATTGGACGGTGGGGTTAAATAAAATAGCTAAAAGACTTCGTCAGTCTGTTTGACACTGCCAAAGGTGTGTGCCAGAATTATTCGGTGGAGGGCATACTTTGGTCGAAGCTGACGCTCGCCTCACTATCGGAGACGCCGCTACAAGATTCCTATCGAGCTTGTCACCGGAAGAAAGGGACACCACCCAGCAAGAGGTGCAGCGCTTTGTGCGCTGGTACGGTTGGGAGCGGCCCCTATCCCGACTCACTCCACCCGAAGTGGCCAACTTTGCTGAAAGGATAGCCGCATCCACCCAGAACCCCGGCCCCAAGCTGGAGCCGGTACGGACTTTTCTACTTTACGCAAAGAGACAGAAACTTACCTCCACCAACATGGCGGCCCACCTCAAGCTCAAGAAGTTAGGGGCAAAAGTGGCGCCGCCTCGGCGGACTGGAGCACCCCCGCCATCGCTGACCACAGAGGGGGCCGAAGAGATGAAACGGGACCTCCAGGCCATGCAACAGGAGCGACAGGTTGTGGTCCAACAGGTACGCACCGCCCGGGAGGACAAGGACTTCCGAGAGAACGCCCCGCTGGAGGCAGCTCGGGAGCGGCTGTCCTTTCTGGACTCCCGTATCAGGTCTATAGAGGCTGCCCTGGGTGGTGATGTGGTGGACACGAAGATGGTATCGGCCCGGCGGGCTGGGCTGGGCAGCCGGGTAACCATCTCTGATCCCAACGGAACCTCTGCCATATATACGCTGGTGGACCCCAGCGAAGCCAGCCTGGCGAAAGGTAAGATTTCAATCACATCCCCTCTGGGACAAGCCCTGCTGAGCAAGAAAGAGGGACAGGACGTGGAAGTGAAGGCCCCCGGGGGTAAGTTGCGCTACCACTTGGAAGCTATCGCCCCATGATGGGTAAGGACCTCTTGTCAGTGGCCGACCTCACGGCTGACGATATCCGGAGCCTCCTAGACCACGCCCAAGGTATGATAGGCAACAGAGGCAGCCAGCTTGAGGGGAAGACGGTGGCACTTCTATTTGAAAAGCCCTCCCTGCGTACAAGGGTAAGCTTTGAAGTCGCCGCCCGCCATCTGGGTGGCGATAGCCTGTTCCTGCCCTCCGCAGAAGTGGGCGTGGGCACAAGAGAGCCGGTGTCGCATGTGGCTTGGGTGCTCAGCCGCTATGTGGATGGGCTGGTGGTACGCACCTTCGCCCAGAGCACCGTTGAGGAACTAGCCCAGCACGCCTCTATACCCGTAATCAACGGCCTCTCCGACCATGAGCACCCCTGCCAAGCC
Source organism: Dehalococcoidia bacterium (assembly GCA_030740315.1). Classification (GTDB taxonomy): domain Bacteria; phylum Chloroflexota; class Dehalococcoidia; order JACVQG01; family JAHKAY01; genus JASLQE01. Next base: position 7,961 of record JASLXN010000032.1, read on the forward strand.
CTGGCTGACATCCTCACTATCCGGCAGAAGAAGGGGAAACTGGCCGGGCTTACACTGGCCTTCGTGGGCGATGCCAACAATGTGGCCCGCAGCCTGCTGCTTGCCTCAGCCAGGGTAGGGATAAACTTTCATCTGGCTGCCCCACAGGCATACGCCATGGACGGTAACATTGTATCGCAAGCCCGCTCCGCTGCCGCCACTGGCGGCTCCCGGCTCCTGTTCACCCAAGACGCGCGGGAGGCGGTAGCCGGGGCCGACGTGGTATACACCGATGTATGGACAAGTATGGGGCAGGAGGCGGAGTCAGTGCAGCGAAGAAAGGACTTTTCAGCTTACCAGGTGGACGCCGGTTTGCTTTCCGCAGCCCCCAGAGCCATATTCATGCACCCCCTCCCTGCTCACCTTGGTGAGGAGGTGGCTCCCGATGTCCTGGAGGGGCCACAGTCGGTCGTCTTTGACCAGGCGGAGAACCGCCTGCATATTCAAAAAGCGGTGCTTGCCCGTCTGCTGAGCGGCACCCGCACTGGGGAACGGGCGTGAACACCCCCCTGGTGGCAATAGTGGGGCGGCCCAATGTAGGTAAGTCCACCCTGCTCAACCGCCTGGCCGGCCACCGCCAAGCAATAGTAGAGGACTTCCCCGGCACCACCCGTGACCGCATCTATGCCGATATCTCGCACGATGACCGTGAGTTCACGATAGTAGACACGGGGGGCCTGGAGATGTCACCCGGCACCAACATGGCCCGCCAGGTGAAAGCCCAGGTGGAGGTGGCTGTAGATGAGGCCGATGTCATCCTGTTTATGGTGGACACCGGGGAGGGGCTGACCGCCGGGGACGAGGAGGTGGCCGCCGCGCTGCGGCACAGCGGCAAACCGCTCCTGCTGGTGGCCAACAAGGCTGAGACCCGTGGCCGGCGGGATAACGCAGTAGAGTTCTATCGCCTGGGGCTGGGAGAGCCCCTGACCATCAGCGCCTACCATGGTAGAGGGGTAATCGAGCTACTAGAGCGACTTATGCCCCTGCTGCCCCAGGGTGCCCAGGAGCAGGCCGGGGAGCCGATGATGCGGGTGGCAATTGTGGGGCGTCCCAATGTGGGCAAATCCATGCTCCTTAACGCCATAGTGGGCCAGGAGCGGGCACTGGTGATGGATATTCCTGGTACCACGCGGGACGCCTTGGATACCCCCTGGCTCTTTGAGGAGCAGCCGGTGCTGCTCATTGACACCGCCGGACTGCGCCGCCGGGGACACATTTCGCCCGGGGTGGAGCGTTATAGTATGCTCCGGGCCATGCGGGCCATCGGCAGGGCGGATGTGGCCATACTGGTCATAGAGGCGCTTAGTGGCATCACCGCTCAGGACATGCACATCGCCGGGTTCGTCCAGGATGCCTACAAGGGAATTGTGGTGGTGGTGAACAAATGGGACTTGGTGGAGCAGCCGGACATGGCCTCATACGTCGCCTACTTACGAAACAAGTTCAGGTTCATACCATACGCCCCGGTTGTATTTACCTCGGCCCTGCGCGGTACCGGTGTGGATGGGGTGTTGGATGCGGCCCATAATGTCTATCAGGAGCGGCTCAACGAGCCGCCCGCGGAAAGCCTGCGCAAAGTAGTGGAAGAGGCCCTAACCAGCCACCACCCCCCCAACCGCGGCGGCCGTGCCCTGAAGGTATTCTCCACGTCCCAGGTGCAGGTCAACCCTCCCACATTTATGTTCCGGGTGAATGACCCCCGCCTCCTTCATTTCTCCTACCAGCGCTACTTAGAGAACCGGCTCCGAGATGCCTTTGGCTTTCGTGGTACGCCGGTACGGTTACTTTTCAAAGGCCGAGGGAGGAAATCATCGCCGCTTGGCCGGTAGCTGTAATCGCTGCCTACCTATTGGGCGCTGTACCCACCGGTTTCTTGGCTGGAAAGGTGCTGCGGGGGCTGGATGTGCGTACCGTGGGCAGCGGCAGCTCCGGGGCCACCAATGTGCTGCGCGTCTTCGGGGCGCGGGCCGGGGTAGCGGTGTTCCTGATTGATCTGGCAAAGGGTGCGGCGGCGGCCTCGCTGGGCCTGCTATTGTTAGGCAGCCCGGTGGCGGCGGTGGCAGCCGCACTGAGCGCCGTGGTGGGGCACAACTGGCCGGTCTACCTTCGCTTTCGGGGAGGGCGGGGTGTCACTCCATTCTTCGGCGGTCTGGCGGTGGTCTCCTTTCCCGTATCCTTAATCGTAGCCCTCATCGGCGGGATGGTGGCCTTCGCCATTATCGGTCTCTCTCGCTATGTATCACTAGGCTCTATGATGGGCACCGCTACGACGGCGGCTTTGATGGCTCTGCTTTTCACCCGGCGCATAGTGCCGGTGGAGTTGTTCGTCTACGCTACCCTGGGCGGCTTACTCATCATCTTGCAACATCGGGGCAACATCTGTCGGCTGATTTCGGGCCGGGAGCCGAAGCTGGGCCGGAGGGGCAATGCCCCGCCACCTGAGATAGGCTAAGGTGAAGGCCGCAGTCATAGGCTCTACCACCTGGGGCACCACCCTGGCCATAGTGCTGGCGCGCAAGGGCTTTCCGGTGGCCCTCTGGACCCGCACCGCCGCCGAGGCTACAACACTGGAGCAGTACCGTGAGAGCCCTTCACTGCCGGGAACACCCTTCCCTTCTACCCTCAGCGTCACCGATTCCCTACCCGATGCTGTTTCAAGGGCGGACCTGGTGGTGCTGGCGATCCCCTCCCAGAGAATGAGGCAGAATATCAGCCTGGTGGCACTCCACATGAAGGGCGCCCCCATCCTTCTCAGCCTGGCCAAGGGGTTGGAGACGGGCACCGGGCTGCGGATGTCCCAGGTGATGGCCTCCGAGCTGCCCGTCCGACTGCATCCTCATATAGCGGCCCTCTCCGGGCCCAACCTAGCCCGGGAAATAGTCCGTGCCCTCCCTGCAGCAACAGTAGTGGCCTCTGTCAAGCCGGAGACGGCGGAGCGCGCCCGTGAGATGCTAAGCACTCCCCAGCTATATGTCTATGCCAGCGCGGAT
>JASLXN010000033.1:0-5151 GCA_030740315.1 Dehalococcoidia bacterium
GTCGTGATTGTCTGGCCCAGGGGCTGCTGGGCAGGTTTGACTATCTAAACGGTGTTGCTACAGCCCACACCTGCATCCACATCAGGCAGGCGTACGGCAGTTGGGTCCAGCATGTGCCCACTCTGGATGGTTTCAGCTACTACCTCTCTATGCCTTCCAAACCCACTAGCCCTCGGGCACGGCCGTTCCTTATCAGTGAGATGGAGGATTTCCAGCGGGCCATTGAGGAGTGGACGGGAAAGGCAATCAACCCCCACACACTTCAGGAGACGATAGAGGTCTACAATCTGAACAGGCGGCTTATGCGACAGGTGTACGAACTGCGGAAGGCCGATAACCCACCGGTGAGCGGCGAGGAATGCATGTTTATGGTAATAGCCAGCCAGTGCATGGATAAGGCTGAGCATAACCGTATTCTGCAGGAAGTACTAGCAGAGCGTACTGGTAAAGAGGGGTGTGGTGGTGGTACTCGCCTTATGCTGATAGGCAGCGAGGACGACGATACCGAATTCCTGAGCATGGTAGAGTCCATGGGCGCTAACGTGGTTGCAGATGACCACTGCACCGGTAGCCGTTACTTCTGGGGGGAAGCCCCACCAGCGGAGAGTCCTATGGCCTCTTTAGCAGACCGCTATATCCAAAAAATACCCTGTCCGGAAAAGGACTGGGACGGCCGGGTGCGTTGGAAGCACATATTCAATTTGATAGATGAGTACCGCGTTGAAGGGGCGTTGCTCATCCAGCAGAAATTCTGTGACCCTCACGAATTTGACATACCGCTGCTGACGAAGGTCCTGCAAGAAGATAAGGGCATACCCTGCCTGTTCTTGGAGTTTGATGTCACTGTCCCTGCTGGCCAGTTTCGCACACGCTTGGAGGCGTTCTTAGAGATGGTATCATTAGGTGTGTGACATCAGGTGTGTGACATCTGACAAGAGGCTGTGTTATAATATTCGGATTTGAAAATTGACGGGCAAAGGAGGTCCAATTTATGGTATCCGCTGGTATTGATGTGGGTGCAGAGACAGTTAAAGTCGTTATCTTGAATGGCGACAAGATAGTTGGTCGCAGCATTGTAAGAGGGGGCTTAGACAGGTCAAAGTCTTCAGATGAGGCTATGGACGAGGCCTTGAAGTCGGCAGGATTATCCCGGGGCGATGTGGAGCGCACCGTTGCCACTGGTATCGGTCGTAAAGAGGTGGAGTTCGCCACTGCGGTAGCTACCGAGATAGCTGCTGACGCCAGGGGTGTAACCATACTTTTCCCATCAGTCCGCACTATCATAGATGTGGGCGCTGAAGAGGCCCGTGGCATCAAAACAGATGGCACCGGCAAGGTCACCGACTTCGCCAAGAACGAGAAATGCGCTGCTGGAGTCGGCTCATTTGTAGGCTCAATGGCCCGGGCGCTTGAAATACAACTGGAGGATATGGGACCCCTTTCTCTGGAGTCCGACAAGGAAATCCCCATGAATGTCACTTGTGTGGTGTTCGCAGAGTCCGAGGTGGTGTCCCTCATCCATGCTAAGGTGCCCAAGCCGGATATTGCCCGGGCCATACACGGCGCTATCGCCACGCGCACCACCTCCATGGTGCGCCGGGTGGGTATTGAAAAGGAAGTGGTGTTTATTGGCGGCGTAGCCAAGAACCCCGGTGTTGTGGAATCGCTAAAACGCCACCTGGGCGTGGACTTCCTCATTCCTGAGGAGCCGCAAATGGTGGGTGCCATGGGGGCTGCCATCATAGCGGCCACGGCAAACTGAGAGGAAGGAAACAAACATGGCTGAGCAAAAGCCTGAATTCTGGCGCTGGCACGAGTACACCTGGCGGGACGAAGGGAAAAACTGGAAAGACTACGAGAAAATTACCGCCGGTGTGGACATCGGCTCCGTAAGCAGCAAAGCTGCCATTATGGTGGACGGAGAGCTATACTCATACAGCCTATTTCGCACCGGCTCGAGTAGCCCAGATAGCGCCCATAAAGCCATACAGGGGTGCCTGGATGGCACCGGCATGACATTAGATGACATAAAGTTTATAGTGGGAACTGGGTACGGTCGGGTCAATGTCCCGTTTGCGCACAAGACGGTGACCGAGATTGCCTGCCACGCCCGTGGGGCCAACAGTATGAACGCAGGTGTACGTACCATTCTGGACATGGGTGGACAGGACTGCAAAGCAATTCTCTGCGACGAGAATGGCAAGGTGCAGCAGTTCCTGATGAACGATAAGTGTGCGGCAGGCACAGGCCGGGGCATGGAGGTGGTCTCTGACCTGCTTTCAGTGCCCATTGGCGATATTGGCCCTCTGTCTCTTGGCGTAGACCGAGAGCCGCCCCCGGTAAGCAGCACCTGCGTAGTGTTTGCCAAGACCGAGGCGGTAGGCTTATTGCGAGAGGGCTTCAACGTGGCAGAGGTACTGGCAGCATACTGCGCAGCCATGGCCCATCGTGTTGTGACCTTGATACAGCGTGTTGGAGTGAAGAAGGAGTTCGCCATTACCGGCGGTATCTCCAAGAACGCCGGTGTGGTCAAGCGCATTGAGAAGGAATTAGGTGTAGAGGCTGTTGAGATAGCGCCGGATGCACAACTTGCAGGGGCTATTGGCGCTGCCAATTTCGCAAAGGACTTGCTGGCAAAACAGATGGCAAGGGCTGCTGGATAATGTTAGCTAACTACGGGTACTCGGACGGGTCGGGTACCTACTACATCACCCTGGATACGGACAAATGCGATGGATGTAGGGACTGTGTGACGGCGTGTCCTCAGCAGATGTTCTTGGTGGAGCCTGATGACTATGATGACGATAAGGCCGTAATCAAGGAAGCGATGCGCAAAGATGTGAAATACCTGTGTGCACCGTGCAAACCCACCGCCGGGCCCAGGGAGTTGCCCTGCGAGACAGCCTGCACGCCGAGGGCTATTGTACACTCTTGGTGACATAACAACAATAGTGCGACCTTATTCTTATATGTAGTGTTGACATAAAACGCTACGGAAGTCGTGGCGTTTTGTTCACCACGGGTTTTCATTATAATCCCGTAGGTTGGCCGCTAGACGGAGCCGCAGCACATCCAGACCCCGCCCGGTCAGTGCGGATACTGCTATCGAATCAGCCAGTCGGGCCTGTGTAAATTGCCTGTCCGTCAGCAGGTCAACTTTGTTCAGGACCATAACGCGGGGTTTGTCTGATACCCCCAGTTCCATCAAGGTGTTCTCCACTGCGCTGAACTGGAGTGGGGCAAGGGGATGTGTAATGTCCACCACGTGCAACAGAACTGCGGAGTCCTCCAACTCTTCCAGCGTGGCGTGAAAAGCAGCTATGATGCTGGGAGGCAGCTTCTGTATGAAACCGACGGTATCGCTGGCCAGAGCCGAAATTCCACTTGGCAAGTGGAGGCGACGAGTGGTGGGATCCAGGGTGGCAAACAGCTTGTTTTCTACAAACGCATCGGAGCGGCACAAGGCGTTGAAAAGGGTGCTCTTACCGGCGTTGGTATAGCCCACTAGGGAAACGACCGGCAGCCCCTCCCGCTGACGGCGCTGGCGATGAAGCGAGCGCTGAAGGCGCACATTCTCCAGTAAATGAGTAAGCCCGTGTATGCGACGGCGTATGAGGCGTCGGTCCGTCTCCAACTGAGATTCACCTGGCCCCCGAGTGCCGATACCCGCCCCCAGCCTCTCCAGGTGTGGCCACCGTCCGGCCAAACGGGGCAGCATGTACTGGTGCTGGGCAAGCTCCACTTGTAGCTGCCCCTCCCGTGTGCGGGCGCGCCTGGCAAAGATATCAAGTATAAGCGCGGTGCGGTCAATAACCTTTAAGCCCAGTGCCAGTTCCAAGTTGCGGCCTTGTACCAAGGAAAGCTCGTCATCACATATCAGCATGTTGTAGCCCGTGGACTCTATGAGGTCTACGGCCTCGGAGAGCTTGCCTTCGCCCATGTAGAAGCGGCTTGAAGGGCGCACGAGATGCTGACTTAGTCTGCCCACTACCTGTGCCCCAGCGGTGCGTGCAAGCTGCTCTAATTCGTCCAGGGAGCCTTCTAGTGTCCAACCACCCCGCCGACCCTTCACCCTTACCCCAACAAGCAGCGCCTTCTCAGGCTCCCTCGTCTCATGCATTGTTATGTCGACATTTAGTGACTTTATGTCACGCCACTGCTATGGATGGCATGTCCTGGCCGTGCGTATGGGGGTGAGTAGGTATCACAAGGACGGTCGCCAGCCGCTGAGCCGCTTAAGACCGTCCTCAAGGTCGTCGTCGTTAACGGTGAGGGAAAGGCGGATGTAGCCCTCACCAGCATTACCATACCCAACTCCCGGGGTGACCACCACGGCGAGTTTATCCAGCAACTCGGTAGCCAGGGAGACAGAGGTGTACCCCGCGGGCACCTTTGTCCATATATACAGGCTAGCTTTAGGGGCTTGTGCTTTAAAGCCAGCCTGGTTGAGCACCTCTATCAGACGGTCACGCCGGCGCTGGTAAATGGCGTTGTGCTCCGTGATGCAATCCTGAGGGCCTTCCAGGGCTGCTATAGCCATCTCTTGGACGGCCTGGGGAATGCCTGAGTCTATGTTGGACTTTACCTGCATCATGGCGTGCACTGCATCAGCATTACCCACCAACATGCCGATGCGCCATCCGGTCATGTTGTAGCTCTTGGACCAAGAGTGGAACTCTATGCCTACATCCTTGGCACCGGGGGCTTGGAGCATGCTCACAGGGCGGTAGTCATCAAAAGCCACCTCGGTGTATGGGGCGTCATGGCACAACACAAGGTCATTGTTTCTGGCAAAGGCCACTGCCTTCTCAAAAAAGTCCATCCCGGCTACAGCGGCGGTGGGGTTGTTGGGGTAGTTGAGCCACAGCATTCTAGCTCGCTGGAGCACCTGGGTAGGTACCGCATCCAGGTCAGGGAGAAAACCGTTCTCTTCGGCAAGAGGCATGTAGTAGGGCTGGCCCCCGGCCAGCAGGGTGCCCATGCGGAAGGGTGGGTAGGAGGGATCTGGCACCAGTGCCACATCCCCGGCGTCTATAAAGCTAAGCGCCGCATGGGCGATGCCCTCCTTGGAGCCGATAAGGGGTAGAACCTCCTTGTCTGGGTCAAGGGTCACTCCAAAGCGGCCCTCATACCAGCGAGCTATGGCCTTGC
>JASLXN010000033.1:5161-10904 GCA_030740315.1 Dehalococcoidia bacterium
GTAGGCCCCGACCGTGGTGCCATCGCCCACCTTGTCCAAGTACACCGCTTTGACCTTGGACTCGTAGAGTTCCTCGGAGATGGAGTCAACAAGGTCGGCCAAGTCTTCCATGCCGGTGCCGAAAAGGTGGTCAATGATGTGCTGGGGGGTTGGGATATCAGGGTCCCCGATGGCGAGGCTCACCACCTTCTCCCCTCGGGCGCGCTTCTCGGCGATTTTGCGACTAATCTCCACAAACAGGTAGGGTGGCAGCAGGTCCAGGCGTTTAGCCAGGCGCATTATGAGGCATCCTCCTTCCAGTCTCCTTCAAACACGGTGGTGGTGGGGCCGGATAGCTCCACTTCGCCGCCTGTCTCCCATTCCAGCGTAAGGGTGCCTCCTGGCAGGGATATCCCCACCGGGCTGGCTGCCCTGTCCTGCAGCCGCGCGGCTACGGCTATGGCGCAGGCACCGCTGCCGCAGGAGAGGGTCTCCCCCGCCCCCCGCTCCCACACACGGGCTCTCAGGTGGTCCCGATTCACAACTGTGACTATCTCAAAATTGATACGTTGTGGGAAGAGGGGGTGGTGCTCCACCAGAGGGCCTAATTCAGTTAGAGGGAAGGAGTCCACATCTGGAATGAAGCATACGGCGTGTGGGTTGCCCATGTTGACGAAGGTGAGTCGCAACGGCTGCTCCCTAACTTCCACCGGGTACTCTAGGATGGGCGACTGCTGCACCGGTATGGATAAGGGTATTTCTTCGGCCTTGAAGCGTGGGGCGCCCATGGACACCCTCACGCGGCCTATGCACCCGTCCTGGGCCTCGGTGTGGAGAATGCGTGGGCCGCCGATTGTGGTTACAGCGATGGGGCCGGTGGATGCCAGACCGCTGTCCGACAGGTATTTGCCCAGGCAGCGGAGACCGTTGCCACAGGCCTCGGCCTCGGAGCCGTCGGGGTTGAACATGCGCATGGGGAAGGGTGGGGCATGGGAGCTGAGCAGCAGCAGGCCGTCAGACCCTACACCGAAGTGGCGGTCGCATATGGCTCGAGCTAGGCCGGCCCAGTCCCTATTCACCCCCGGTGCGTCCACCAACACAAAATCGTTGCCGGTGCCATGCATCTTAGTGAATTTCACTGAGCCACTCCTCGGTAAGCCGCAGGGCGGCGGTTGCGGGGCATTCATTTATGTCAAGCCAGTGGATACGGGGATCTCTGGTACGGAACCAGGCGTACTGGTGGCGGGCTATACGGTGGGTATGATACTTGGTCTGCTGTATGGCTTCCTCCAGAGATACCTTTCCCTCAAGGTGGAGGCCTATTTCCCGGTAACCTGCACCGGAGAGGGCGGGCAGGGACAGACTGTATTCCCTTCGCAGCAGTCCCTCCACCTCGGCCACCAGACCCTTTTCTATCATCCTGTCCACCCGGCTGTCAATGTGCTGGTAGAGTTGTGGGCGGGGCATGGTAAGACCGATTACCCGGAATGTATAGGGGGGAGTGTCTCTGTACCGAAGGGAGGGGGGGCCTCCCCGCAGGCGCACCTCTATGGCCCTCACCAGCCGCCGCGGATTGCGATGGTCCACCACCTCGGCCGCATCGGGATCCATATCGTGAAGCCTGCGAAAAAGGGCGCCCACCCCATCCCGACGGGACAACTCCTCCAACTCTTGCCTCAGGGTGGTATCTGGTGGCACGGCAGGCACCCGCCACCCCTCCACCACCGCCCACATATATAGTCCGGTGCCTCCTACCAGCAGGGGCAATCTGCCCCTATTTACTATCTCGCTGATGCTATGCTGGGCCTGCCTCTGGTATAGCCCTAGGGAATACCGCTCGTCGGGATCCGCCACATCCAGCAGGTGGTGGGGGATAGAGGAACGTTCTCCAGAGGTGGGTTTAGCCGTGCCGATATCCATGTGGCGGTACACCTGGCGGCTATCTGCGTTTACAATCTCGGCGTTGAGGCTCCGGGCCAGTAAAAGTGCCATCTGGCTCTTGCCCACGGCGGTAGGTCCCACCACAGCAACCACCAGAGGGTTCTGCGGACGGTCTGGTCTTTGAAACAGGGTTTGTTCAATATAGCTGTTTTCTATGTCGCGACACCTGCATATGAAATCATGGGGATTTGCCGCCACCCGGTGGTTGACATCCCAGACTACACGGCTAGAGTGAAGGTAACTTGACGGTGGCGGCGTTTCTCAGTTGGATAATGCTAAAGCGGAGGCCTTTGAGCAATGGACGTGCAATTGACAGCCGCAATTTGGGAGCACTGGTGTTGCTGGCAGAGGCAAATTGGGTGGTGAACAGGCCCAAGGAGGAGTACCCAATCAGCCGGGCGCAGCGGCACTAACAATTGCCAGAAAGTCATTGGCCTTGAGGCTGGCACCCCCAACCAGGGCACCGTCAATCTCAGGCTGAACCATAAGCTCGACGGCATTGGCCGTGGTCACACTTCCCCCGTACTGAATGCGGATATTCTCGGCGGCGGCTTCACCGTAAAGCTCTGACATTGCAGCCCTTATCAGCCCGATGACCTGGTTGGCGTCAGTACTGGTGGCTGCCTTGCCGGTACCGATGGCCCAGACCGGCTCATAGGCGATTACCAGCCCTCCCAACTCGATAACTCCTACAAGTGAGTCCTTCACCTGGCTCACTACCACCTCCCTAGTATTACCAGACTCTCTTTCCTCCAGCCTCTCACCCACACACAGGATGGGGGACAGACCGGCCTGGAGGGCGGCCTTCAATTTGAGGTTTACCACTTGGCTGCTCTCACCGAAGATGTGGCGGCGCTCCGAGTGGCCCAGTATGACATACTGGCACAACTCCGATAGCATTAGGTGTGATATCTCACCGGTGAAGGCCCCTTTTGGTTCAAAGTGCATGTTCTGAGCACCTACCCTTACCGGTGTGCCCCACAGCAGTTCGGCAACGGCGGCCAGAGATACGAAAGGCGGGCAAACCAACTGCTCCACGCGCTCGTCTCGGCCCAACCCCCCGGACATCAACTCCCGCACCAGGGTCTTGGCCTCCTCCAACGAGGTATTCATTTTCCAGTTACCGGCGATAATGGGTGTTCTCACTTTAAGCCCCGAACTTTGATAGTTTTCCGGCATGGGCCAGCAACAAGGGCATCACCTGGACAGATGCCATGTGGCCTAGACCCCCCTTTAAGCACTGGGTTTCAGAAAAGGCTGAGACGCCGTCCCGGCGGCACCAAGAGGAGGAGAGGAGGAGGGGTACGGGGTGCCAACTATGGCTCTTGTAGGTGGCCGGTGTGGAGTGGTCCGCAGTCACCGCCAGCACATGGGGATTTAGCTCCAGGATGTGCGGGATGAGGCTGTCCACTTCTTCTATAACCTTCACTTTTCGGTCAAAGTCCCCGTCTTCTCCGGCCAAATCGGTGGGTTTGAGGTGGAGGAAGAAATAGTCATATTGGGCGAAGCTATCCGCCAGGATGCGAAATTCTTCTTCTATGGAAGAGGCCGCAGGAAAAACGGTCATCCCCACTACTTTGGCCAGCCCCAGGTACATGGGTAACGCCGCTATAGCTGCTGGATTGAGCCGGAACACCTGTGACATTGGGGGCATATGAGGCAGTCCGGAGAAGCCCCGCAGCAATACCATATTGGCTGGTATCTGGCTGCTGAGTATTTCGTGTGCTGCCTCCACGAAGGAGTTGGCCAGCCCCGCTGTCCTGTCAGAGCCGGAGGAGCCTGCAACAGCAGGGAGGGGGGCTAACCCCTCTTTTTGGGGGTCGGTATCGGCTACATCATCCCCCAGCCCTTCCGCCCTCAAGATGAGGGCAAAGCGGTGCTCCCGCACCGGCTTCACGAAAACCTGGGTGCCGGGTACAATGTCAGAAAGGTCTATAGAAGACAGTAGCTGGCAAAGCCGTGCGCTCTCTTCCGTAGGTATGCGGCCAGCTCTGCGGTCGCTAAGCAGCCCCTTATCGTCTATGGAGCAGAAGTTCCCTCTGGCGGCCACATCCCCGGGCTGAAGGGCGAAATCTATGCCTAATGCCTCTACCACTCCCCTCCCCACATGGTTCTGGACGGGATCATAACCGAAGAGGGCCAGGTGGCCGGGCACACTGCCGGTGGTTATACCAGGCGCCACCGGGTGGAGCAGCCCGCAGGTGCCCCCGGCGGCCAGGGCGTCCAGGTTGGGAGTATGGGCCGTTTCCAGTTCCGTCATTCCGGTCTGGGAGTGAGGCAGACCCCCCAGGCCGTCCATCACCACCTGCACTATTTTGGAGGGGGACGAGTGTGCTATTATTTCTATCTGATCCAGGGGGAACATCATGGTTTCAGCACCTCTATACCGGGCAGGCTCCTGCCCTCCAGGAACTCTAGGGAGGCGCCGCCGCCTGTTGATACATGGCCCATCTTGCCTGCCAGTCCCAATTCTATTACCGCCTCGGCGGTAGACCCTCCGCCTACGATGGTGGAAGCGTTGAGCGTGGCCAGGGCACCGGCGATAGAGCGGGTGCCGTGCGAGAAGGCCTCGGTTTCAAAGATGCCCATAGGCCCGTTCCACAGGGCCGTTTTGCAACCCTGTAACTCGCTGGCGAAGGTCCTGGTCGTCACCGGGCCTATATCACAGATGGCAACACTGTTGGTGATATCGCCTACCGCTACCGTAGTAGCGCCAGTGGAGTCTGATGGATCCGGGGCCACTACCGCATCCTGCGGTAGGAACAACTCCACCCCGCTGGCCTGTGCCCGCTCCATAATATCCCTGGCGGAGTCCAGACGGTCGGTCTCTATTCTGGAGGTGCCCACTGCTATACCTCGTGCCTGGAGGAAGGTAGCGGCCATTCCTCCGCCTATGAGGAGCTTGTCTACTCCCTGCAGCAGGTTATCCAGCACCCCTATCTTGTCTCTGACTTTAGCTCCCCCAAGTATGGTAACGAAGGGATGTGCCGGGTCGTGTAGCACATGGCTCAGAGCGGAGACCTCTTTCTCCAGCACGAATCCTGCCACCGATGGCAACAGCCTGGCTACCCCAACGGTGGAAGCGTGGGTACGGTGACTGACTCCAAAGCCGTCGTTAACGAAAATATCGGCCAAGTGGGCCAAGTCGCGGGCCAGTATGGGGTCGTTCTTCTCTTCGCCAGGTTGGAACCTTATATTCTCCAGCATAGCCAGCTCGCCAGGTTTGAGTCTGCCTGTTGCCCTCTCAACATCGCTTCCGGAGCTCTCCTGTAGCGCGTTCACCGGGCGGCCCAATAGTTGAGTCAGGCGGGAGGCAATAGGAGCTAGGCAAAGCGCCTCCACCACCTGTCCGGACGGCCTGCCCAGGTGGGCACAAAGGATGACCTTTGCCCCTTGGACTATCAGGTATTCAATAGTGGGGAGAGAGGCTTGTATGCGGCTGTCGTCGGCGATATCGCCTGTCTGGGGGTCAAGAGGCACATTGAAATCTACCCGTACCAGCACCCGTTTGCCCCGAACATCGATGTCCCTGATGGTTCTCATCAAAAACCCCTTTGACCCATCAGGCGCATCACCTGCTGCAGTTCATCGCTGTTGTCATGTGTAAAACCGCAGGCGTGCATTTCGGCAGAGGCCGCCCGGAAGTAGCCCTGGGCGACCTGGAGCGACCGTTGCCTTAGCCCCATTTGCTCCATGAGGGCGGCAATACACTGGACATCCTGTGTGTCCAGGGTCGGCTGCTGCATCAGTATTTCAATTTTCCGGCGGGCCAACCCCCGTGTTTTAGAGAGGGCCAGCACCAGCGGAAAGGTCTTCTTCTTCC
>JASLXN010000034.1 GCA_030740315.1 Dehalococcoidia bacterium
CATATCAGATAGAATTGCGGTAATGTACCTGGGGAAACTGGCTGAGGTGGCCCCTAAGGCGGATATTTTCCAGAAATCCCTGCACCCATACACCAAGGCACTGCTGTCCGCAGTCCCCGTCCCCAACCCGCATCTTAGGAAAGAGCGCATCTTGATTTCGGGGGATGTGCCCTCCTCTCTAGACCCCCCGTTCGGATGTCGCTTCCATCCGCGATGCCCCTGGGTCTTTGATATCTGCTCCAGGGTAGAGCCGCAGTTGCTGCCGAAGGGAAGCCACTTGGTGGCCTGTCACCTCCACCGCTGAGCACGGCGATAAACATTGCCGCTAAAGCTGTTAAGCAGCCCCATTTCTATTAAGGTTGTTTATTACAGGGATTACAAAAGGGAATCGTTCCCCAAAAGTGATTCTCGAGGGCGGGCGGGAAGGATAATCTCTGCTAAACGACCTATTTCTATTTGGGCTTGACAGGGGGACGGCAAAGGGTTAGAATTCATTGAACTCCGCGGGAAGGGCTGGCACGCCCTCGTTGCTAAACCCTGATGGTTTTTATCTGTGCGGCTGTAGTGGTTTGTGTTTCCCAGCCGGGAGCGTAGGGGTTAAGTCCCATTTCGTTCATCTGTAATGGCTAAGTATATACTCATAACCGGAGGTGTGGTAAGCTCCCTGGGCAAGGGGGCCACCGTTGCCTCCATAGGGCGCATCCTGAAGAGCCGGGGGCTATCGGTAGTGGCCCAAAAGTTGGATCCCTACCTGAATGTGGACCCGGGGACGATGTCTCCCTATCAGCACGGCGAGGTTTATGTAACCCGGGATGGAGCCGAAACCGACCTGGATCTAGGCCACTATGAACGGTTCATAGATGTTGACCTCACCAGCACCTCTAGCGTTACCTCTGGGCAGATTTACAGTTCGGTTATCACCAAGGAGAGGCGGGGCGACTTTCTGGGGGGCACTATTCAGGTGGTGCCGCATGTCACCAATGCTATTAAAGAGCGTATCAAGGACATGGCCCGGCAGAGCCAGGCCGATGTGGTGATTGTGGAGGTGGGTGGAACGGTGGGTGATATAGAGGGGCTGCCGTTTTTGGAAGCCATACGCCAGATGCGTAACGATGTGGGTCGGGACAATGTGCTCTTCATCCACCTTACCCTGCTGCCTTTTCTGGGGACTACTGGGGAGCTTAAGACAAAGCCCACTCAGCACAGCGTTAACGAACTGCGCCGCATAGGTATCCAGCCCGACATTATCCTCTGCCGCAGCGAGAAAGAAGTGCCGGAGACGGCGAGGCAGAAGATATCCCTCTTCTGCGATGTGCAGAGGGACGCCGTAATCCCCCTGCCCACTGTGGACACCATATATAAGCTTCCCCTGGTGCTGGAGGAGTCCGGGCTGGGGGAGCTCATAGTGAAGATGCTACAATTGCCCCGCAGCCGCAGTGACCTGCACGAATGGCGGCAGATTGTGGACAGGCTGAGTGAGGTGCACGAGCCGGTGAACATAGCCCTGGTGGGCAAATATGTAGAGCTCTGGGACTCCTATCTCTCCGTGAAGGAATCCCTATGTCATGCGGGCATTCATCACAGCCGGGATGTGAACATAATATGGGTCCACTCGGAAGAGTTGGAGGAGGATGGGGTGGACAGGCTGCTGCGAGACGCCCAGGGCATCGTGGTGCCTGGGGGCTTTGGTCACCGCGGTATTGAGGGCATGATAGTGGCCTCCAGATACGCGCGGGAGAACGAAATCCCCTATTTGGGGCTGTGTTTGGGGATGCAGGTGATGGTTATAGAGTTCTCCCGTTATGTCTTCGGCTCCGAGAAAGCCAACTCCACAGAGTTCGACCTCGAGACCCCTTACCCTGTGATAGACCTCATGCCGGATCAGTCAGGGGTGGCATCCAAGGGGGGCACCATGCGTTTGGGGGGCTATCCATGCCGCCTTGTACCTGGCACCAGGGCTATGGATGCCTACAGTGCCGAGGAGGTGTGGGAGAGGCATCGCCACCGTTTTGAGTTCAACAATCGCTACAGGGAGGAGCTGAGACAGGCTGGCCTGGTGGCCAGCGGCCTCTCCCCTGAAGGCCATCTGGTTGAGATATGTGAACTGGCAGCGCATCCGTGGATGATGGGCACCCAGTTCCACCCCGAATTCCGGTCCCGGCCCAACCGGCCCCACCCTTTGTTCCGGGACTTTGTGGGGGTGGCCAAAGATATACTCAGAGAAGGGGCGCAACCGCTACTGCCCTTGGCTTAACTGGTTGCTGCAGCGTGGTATTCGGTAGCAGTGCCATTACTTTAACCGACAATGAGCTGTGCCCACGCCGGAAGTAACACTTCTGGCCGTGGAGCGGCACTTGCAAGCCCTAAGGGCTAAGAGGAGGCTTACATGACCCTGGCCGAACTGGAGGCCAAGACTAAAGAGGAGTTGATTGACATGGCCAAAGGCCTGGGCCTGCCCGGCCCTCAAGCCCTGCGGAAGCAGGACTTGGCCTACCGCGTCCTACAAGCGCAGACGGAGCATCAGGGCAACATCTTCGTGGCGGGCGTGCTGGAGAGCATGAACGAGGGATACGGTTTCCTGCGCCAGCAGACCCTACTGCCCAGCAATGCGGATGTCTATGTTTCCCAGTCCCAGATACGCCGCTTCGGTCTGAGGAGCGGGGATATGGTCTCGGGGCAGGTGCGCTCCCCCAAGGAGGGGGAGAAGTATTTTGGACTGCTGAGGGTGGAGGCGGTCAACGGGGTGGACCCTGAGACCGTTAAAAGGCGCCCTACGTTTGGCTCCCTCACTCCCGTGTTTCCGGACAGGTTGCTGGATCTAGAGCACAACCCCCGCCACTTGGCCACCCGGCTCATCAACCTGATATCTCCCATTGGCCGGGGGCAGCGGGGCCTGATAGTCTCCTCCCCCAAAGCGGGGAAGACCATGCTTCTCAAACAACTGGCCGGTGCCATCTCCTCTAAGTATGATGACATCAATCTCATGGTGCTCCTCATCGGCGAACGCCCAGAGGAAGTTACCGATATGAGGCGCTCGGTGAAAGGAGAGGTGGTGGCTGCCACCTTTGACGAGCCGCCGGAGGTTCATACCCGGGTGGCCGAGCTTGCCTTGGAGAGAGTGAAGCGGTTGGTGGAGATGGGGCGGGATGTAGTGGTGCTGCTGGACGGCATCACCCGGCTGACGCGGGCCTATAACCTGTCTATGCCGCCCACCGGACGCACGCTTTCCGGTGGTATAGATTCAGTGGCGCTGTACCCTCCCAAGCGCTTCTTCGGCGCTGCCCGCAATACGGATGAGGGCGGCAGCCTGACCATTCTGGCCACCTGCCTGGTGGATACGGGAAGCCGCATGGACGAGCTTATATACGAGGAGTTCAAGGGCACCGGCAATCTGGAAATACACCTGGACCGCCGCTTGGCGGAAAAACGGGTATATCCCGCCATGGAACTGCTGCGCAGTGGTACCCGCCGCGAGGAACTGCTGATGAATGAGCAGACTCTGAAGCAGGTATGGCTCTTCCGCCGCATGGTGAGCGTGCTGGGCTCATCGTCCAACAACCAGGCGGAGGTGACCGAGCTGGTGCTGGAACGTATGAGCCGCACCCAGTCCAACGCCGAGTTCTTGGCCAATCTATCCAAAGACTTGTAATCCCAATCAGTTAGATCGAAAAAGACTTGACTAATGCCTCTAATATTGATAAGATATCTTATAAGATAACTATTATCAAAAAAGGAGGTGTCATGGCACTGGAGTTAATCAACGAGAACAAATTCGGCGAGGCCAAGGGTACGGCAGTCGAGGAGGCTGTAGAGCAGAACTTTCGAGGGGAGACTTCTGAGGTGGGACTCTACTTGGCGATGGCCTGGCAGGCCCAGCGGGAGGGCTATCCAGAAATAGCCGGTGCCCTGAAGACGGTGGCCTGGGAAGAAGCCCAGCACGCCGCCCGTTTCGCCATTCTAAACGGAAAGATCGCACAGCACACCAAGGAGAACTTGGAGCGCATGATGGCCGGCGAGCAGGCGGCCAACAAAGGAAAACGGGAGGCGGCCATAAAAGCCAGGGAGGCCGCCGGTGATGAGACCCATGAGGTTTTCGATGAATCCAGCCGGGACGAGGCTCGTCACGCCAGGCTGTTGGAGGGCCTGCTCAGCCGCTATTTTGGGTAGAACTGGGTAAGCCTCTCCGGTTACAAGGCACTCTGATACGATATATATCAGAATGCTTGACTGTGAAGCCTCAATGTAGGCGAACGATCGCTGTCTGGCTGCCGGAGTGGGTAACATGGGCCGGGCCTGATTAGATTCACCATCCACGTCGGTTGCCTCTCAATCAGGGGTGCTGTAGGCCATGTCCCCGAGAGCAATATCCGATGATGGGCAGTAGATAAAGACTGGGTATACGATACTGCAATAAAACAGTCCAGGGAGGTCCGAAGACATATGAGAGCGATGACCGATGCTAATCTGAGGGCGGCCTTTGCTGGGGAAAGTCAGGCCCACATGCGCTACCTCATCTTCGCGGACAGCGCGGAGCGTGAAGGAAAGCCCAATGTGGCCCGCCTGTTCCGAGCTATTTCCTTTGCGGAACAAATACACGCCACCAAGCACTTCCGAACTCTGGCGGATATAAAGGATACCTCCAATAACCTACAGGCTGCCATCAACGGGGAAACCTATGAGGTGGAGGAGATGTACCCCGCATTCAAGGCGGTCGCCGAGCTACAGAATGAGAAGCAGGCGGTGCAGGCCACCGACTGGGCACTTCAGGCGGAGATGGTCCACGCCGGCATGTATACTCAAGCCAAGCAGGCGGTGGACGCCGGCGTAGATGTGTCACTTGGCGATGTGTTCATATGCAATGTCTGCGGCCACACCACGGATACCCTACCCGCTAAGTGCCCTCTTTGTGGAGCGGGCAAGGAGAGGTATAGCAAGTTTTAGGCTGCCTGCCTCCCTGCGGCTGAGGCGGTAAACCTACGACACCGATAGTGGAAGTCAGGTGCGGCCCAGTGGCGCCTACAATACGAACTATGCCCAGTACCTGGCTATCGTACATACCAGGCTCCAGTGGGGCCTGCTTCTCTTCCGGCCCTTTCTGGTGGTGGTCTTTCCCCTGAATCCAGCCTATTTAATTTGCCTTCTGGAGCTGCTCAAGTCCGTCCCCATCCTGGGGAAGATGAACGAATATAATAGGCAGATTGCCTTCGCTATCGTCACCAGCTTAACCGCCATCGCCGTACTGGGTCTCCAGTCGATGTATGGTTATATGGCTATGCAGGACAGATTAGCTTCCGCAATGTGGCCTTTGTAGCGGTGAGAGCCAACAGTTCCTTTATGCTGGTGAGGAGATTTGGGCTCAACTTCTTCGTGGCGCTGCCCCAGGTGGCCCTCATCAGCGACCTTACCGGCGCCCTTTTCGGCACTTCGCCATCCCGGTAAAGGGTTGGTACATTAGCATGGCCACCTTCGCCGCTTTCTTCATTATCATGTATGTCCTGGGCTACCTTTTCGCCAAGCTACTGTTCCCGTTCACCCCTATTTTGGTGCATCATACAGTGGATCAATACTCCATACCCTAGGGTGGGAGGGCCGCATGGCTTCCAGCCTAGGCCTAATCGTGTGCGCTGGGTTGCTTTCCTTCCCTGGTGTGTACTCCCCGGGGGCTGGCACGCCGCTGGGAGCGCTTTCAGGCCACCTACCGCCTCTACCCCTTTTCGTATTAGGCCCCAAGCTGAGCGTCGCTGAGAAGTCGGTTGGCCTCAGGCTCCTGCGCCACTCACCAGCCTGCTTCCGGCATCACGGGCCTCCTGAAGGGCGGTGGGGTGGAGGTGCACCTCCCGGTATTTGTCCATAGCTGTGTATAGCAACTCCTCGCCGAACTCCACATCGCAGGCGGCGAAGAACGCCCGTACCACCATGCGGGCACCGTCAAACAGGTACGGAGCGGGCCGGTCAGTGCCGGCAACCCCTATCCAGAGGCCGCGGCGACGGCTGCCGTCGGACGCTTTATCGTGGCGCTGCTTGAGCAGGTACTTGGCGACCCACAGGGCCTGGCACCGGTCTATAGTTGTTTTGGTTTGGGCGGATACCGTCATAAAGAAGATGGGGGTGGCCAACACCAGACGGTCAGCCTCCAAAAGCTTCTTGTGTAAGGGCTGCATATCATCATCAATAATACACACCCCGGTGTGCAGGCAGCCATCGCAGTGCTGGCAGGGGCGTGCCATGAGGTTGCCCGGCGCTACTTTCTCGGTGGTCGCTCCGGCCTGCTGAGCGGCCTGTAGAGCCGAGTCCAGCAGAGTTTCGGTGTTGCCTCCCCGTCGGGGGCTGCCCGTCAGGCCCAGTACCCGAAACAAAGTCTATTCTTTCTTGGCCATCAGTCCGTAGCGCTCTATGTTGACATCGGCTTGGGCCTGGATGCGGGCTACCATTTCCACCCCGCTCTCCTGCGCGAAGAGATGCCCGTAGCGGCCCTGGGGCCTCAGGTAGTCCTCAACGGGCTTCTTACTGGCGATACGCCTTGCAGAGACAAGCTGGCCGTCCTCGTACTCATAGAGAGGGAAGAGGCCGGTTTCCACCGCCAGCTTGGCCAGGGTGATGGTCTCAGAAGGGTCGTGCCGCCACCCTAGGGGACAGTTGGAGAATATCTGCATGTATTTGGGACCCCGAATGGAAAGCGCTTTTTTCACCTTCTTCTCTAGATCAAAGGGGTAGCCCACGGAGGCAGTGGCCACATAGGGGATTCTGTGGGCCAGTGCAATTTGGGGCATGTCTTTCTTGAGGTTGGGGTTACCGGAGCTTGTCTGTCCGGAAGGACTGGTGCCGGTATGCGCTCCCAAGGGGGTGAGGCCGGAGCGCTGTACACCCGTGTTCATGTAGGCCTCGTTATCGTAGCAGACAAACAGGACATCGTGACCTCTTTCCAGCATGCCTGATAGGGCCTGAAGGCCTATATCTGCTGTGCCACCGTCACCCGCCTGGGCAATAACCCGTACCTGGTCCAGCTTGCCAGTGACCCGCAGGGCGGCCTCAACACCGGAGGCAATGGCGGCGGAGTTCTCAAACAAGGAGTGTATCCACGGCACCTCCCAGGCGGAGTTGGGGTAGTTGGAACTGAACACCTCTAGGCAACCGGTGGCGCTGGTGGCTATGACATCAGGCCCGGCGGCCCAAAGCACCAGCCTGGCGGCCAAGGCTTCGCCGCATCCGGAGCAGGCGCTGTGGCCGGAGGCGAAAAGGTGGCTCATCTCCAGCCGGGGGGAAACTTTCTTCTCCAGCATCTATACTTCCTCCAGGTCCAGATCTGACCGCAGGTCCAAGAACTCCCCTGTTTGCTGGCCCCGCCTGGCCTTTCTCAGAGCATCGTCTATCACAGATTCGGTAACATCCCGTCCGCCCAGTCCCAAGATGAAGGTGCTCACGCTGCGGGGCCGGGGCTGGCCGAGGAACATGGATCGCACCTCGGTACCCAGGGGCCCCTGAGCGCCCAGGGAGACCGCCTTGTCCAGTACCACCACCCTGCTGGCAGGTTCGAGCGCCTGGTAGAGCAGCTTCTCAGGGAAAGGACGATAGGTGATTAGTTTTAGCAGTCCCAATTTCTCACCGGATTCACGGTGCTGGTCTACCACCATCTTGGCGGTAGACGCCATAGAGCCCATGGCCACCATTACTGTATCGGCATCCTCCATCCGGTACTCCTCCATGAGGCCGGGGCAGGGGCGGCCGAAAACCCGCTCGAAATCGTTAGATGCATCCTGGATAATACCTATGGAGCGCTCCATGGCCCGCTGTACCATGTATCGGGCCTCTAAATACTTATCAGGCTCAGCATACATGCCCATTGAGACTGGGTGGGTGGGGTCCAGGCGGTACCGGGGCTGGAAGGGGGGCAGATAGGCATCCACCTGGTCGGCCTCGGGCATATCCACCACCTCCCAGGCGTGGGAGATTACATATCCGTCTAGGCACACCATGGCTGGCAGCAGCACCCTGTGATCCTCGGCCACACGGTAGGCAAGGTAGGTGAGGTCGGCTGCCTCCTGTGCATTTTCCGAGTAGAACTGTAGGATACCGGCGTCCCGTACCACCATTGAGTCCTGGTGGTCCGTCCAGATGCTGAGGGGGGCGGAGACCGCCCGGTTTACACAGGCCAGCACCACCGGCAGCCTCATTCCAGCTATGTTGAACAGCACCTCGGCCATGAGGACAAGGCCCTGTGAAGACGATGAGGTAAACACTCGTACTCCGGTTGCCGAGGCTCCTAGCACCACCGAGGCGGCGGAGTGCTCACTCTCTACATTGACGAACTCTAACTTCAGGTTTCCGTCGGCCACCAGTTGTGCCAGTTCGTGGACGATGTGGGTCTGAGGGGTGATTGGATAGGCGGCCACCACCTGGGGCTTGCACAGGGCCACCGCCTCCGCCACCGCTCGGGAGCCTTCAATTATCCTACGGGCCATGCTATTTGCCCTCGGCGGCGGCCTCAAGGAGCATCTCCTCGGGGACCATTTCAATATCGTTTACCGGGCATACCGTGCAGCAGATGCCGCAACCCTTGCAGAATTTCAGGTCGGCAAAGTAGGTGTTGTTGCCGTTGCCGTATATACAGCCATCGGGGCAGGCCAGCGAGCACAAGTCACAGGCTGTGCAGCGGAGGTGCAAAAAGCGGGGCTTCAATCCGGTGCGCCAGCTTCCGGTGTTGTTGTTCTGGCTGGTGCCCGGCTGGGCCACACAACCCATGGTTATTTTCATTAAACTGCCTCCTTGGCCTTAGCAATGCCGTAGCCCTGCTCAACGGCCTGAGCGTTCTTCTCACCGGCAGATCCGGGAAAGCGTCTGCGTACGGCGTCCTTCAGGGTATCCAGGCTAATTTCGCCGGTGGCGGCGGCGAACGCTCCAATCAGAGGAGTGTTGGAACGGTCAGCCCTGCCCAGCAACTCTTGTGCTATTTGAGAGGCGGGTACGGTTACCACGCGGCCGCGGTTCAGGCCCAGCCCCAATGCTTCTGGGGTCTCTGTGCTGTTGATTACCACCACACCGCCGGGTTTGAGGCCTTCGGCCACATTGTAGCCGGCTAGCAGGGTAGGGTCTTGCACCAGCACATAGTCCGGTTCCTTGACCTGACTACGGCTGCGGATGGGTTTGTCGTCCAGCCGCACATAAGCGTTAAGGGGTGCTCCCATGCGCTCGGAGCCGAAATGGGGGAAGGCAAAGGCATACTTACCCTCCTCGAAGGCGGCTGAGGCTAGGATTGTGGCAGAAGTTATCGCCCCCTGCCCGGCTCGGGCGAAAATACGGATTTCTTTCATAAAGCTCCTCAGGGGATTTTACAGGTGTATTTGATGTGGTGATGTCCCTTCTCAATGGCAAGGGCGTTCATCTCACCGGAACAGCCCCGGAAGTGGCGGCGGGCCACTACTGTGGGGCCTCCAGGCTGATAATATGGCTGGCTGCGGCCAAGCCACCGAGCGGAACCGTGCGCGTCCAGGGAAAGATTGACCCTTGCTGCCCCAAGGCCTCTTCCGCCAGCAGAACACTAGGTATGGTCACTACTATAGCCTGGTCGCTGATTTTAAATTCAGGACGCTCTCTTTGGTATCGATGAGGAGCATGCCCTTGTCTTTGAGGCCGGTAGTCACCTCCGGCCTATGCAACACGATAGCATCCGGGACTATCACAAAGTCCGGTGCGCTCACGGCGCTGTGGTCTCGGATGGGGCTCTTCTCAATGCGTA
Source organism: Dehalococcoidia bacterium (assembly GCA_030740315.1). Classification (GTDB taxonomy): domain Bacteria; phylum Chloroflexota; class Dehalococcoidia; order JACVQG01; family JAHKAY01; genus JASLQE01. Next base: position 9,734 of record JASLXN010000034.1, read on the forward strand.
CGGAGACGCTCAGAGGAGTACCCCCGCTATCGTAAGGGCAGTCCGGTATGGAGAAGACCTGCTGCTCCTCTTCTATACCGGCCTCGGCAAGCAGTGAGGCAGTGGCGAGCACACCTTGCCCTGCCCATCCGTATATGCAGATATCCGTCATCTAACGCTTGAGGTCAAGGGCTTCCAGGAGTTGAGGCTCGTCATGGCCGACAATAATACGGCCGTTAACATCAATCACTGGCACAGTCATCTGCCCGGACTTGGTTATCATGTCCTGACGGGCTGCCAGGTCTGCGCCCACATCCTTGTCTTCGTACTGTACCCCGTTGTCGTCAAAAAACTTCTTCGTGGTCTTACACCAGGGGCATGTTGCGGTGGAGTATATCACTACCTTCGCCACGGTTCACCTCCTCACCCTTTCGGTAACCGAATTATATCATGGGATACGGGCAGGCATAAAGTAAACTGGGCTACATTTGGTATTTTGCTGGAGCTACGGCCGTTTTTTCTCTTGCCGTGCGGCTATGGCAGCTTGGATGGCCTCTTCGGAGAGGTAGAGCCTGTTTCCTTCAACCGGCACCACGATGCCGGCGCTCACCATCGCCCGCAGGGCCATGGCCTGGAAATTGCGCATGCCTATGGTTCTCCTGTGGGCTACCCCAAGCTCTGATAGCGGCCGGGCGGTCTCAGGTGAGAGTGCACCGAGGCGGTGAAAGGCCTCCACCACCTGCCTCTGCGCCCGGGTTACGCGCCAGCGCAGCAGAAACAGCCACAGCCAGAGGAATCCCACGGCTACGACTACCAGTAAAGCTATCTGGCCGACTGAAGACATATCCTTAGCCCCCGGACTATTGTAATGTATGTGACCGGCAGAGGCAATCTTAAGGAGGACTCACTGCCCGGGCCCTTGAGGGAAAGGGCAGATTGTAACTAGGGGGCAGGTGGGGCAAAGGGGGGTCTTGCGGCATCTATTCTTACCTAAACGTACCAGCAGGGCATGATACTCGTTGTAGCTCTCAGTTTCAGTGGGCAGGCGTGTCATGAACAGCGTCTGCAGTTCGGAGTATGACGCCGTGGGAGGGGCCAGTCCTAACCGCCCAATGATGCGGCGGGTGTAGGTGTCAATGACAAATACCGGGCGGGAAGCGGCGTAGAGCAGGA
>JASLXN010000035.1 GCA_030740315.1 Dehalococcoidia bacterium
AGGGCGGGATTCATCACCAGTAGCAATCGCTGTGGACAAGTTGGGAAACGTTCACATCCTGATTCGGGGGTCGGTGTAACTTAGTGGTATTCGGGCAGTAAAATATTTTGTTGTGCCGCAGGCATGCAGGTGATTCGGGATGGCCTATTGCCCTGCGCTATATAGGCGATGGGTGGGCAAAAGGCTGGCCAGCAGGCCTTCACACCCAGGGGAGGCGCTTGCTGGCGGACTTGGCCGAGGTGTCGGCGGCCAAGCCCTGCTCCTCGAGCGCCCGGGCCACCAGGGACCAGAACTGCTCCCGGTGGGCACCGGTGAGCACCGCCTGCTCATGTGCCTCCATGAGGGCCACGGGGTAGCCCCGGCCCTTGCGGCAGGAGTCCACCAGCAGGCTGTGGGCCAACCCCAAAAACACGGGGTCCTGGGCCACCCACCCCGGCACCTCCACGCGGGCTATCTCCTCATCCACATTTATGTAAAAGAAGAACACCTGGTGCTCTCCGTAGTACTGCCGCACCACGGAGGACGATGAAGAGAATATGGGTGAGCGTTCGCCACCGCCGAGAAGGTCGGTGAACAGCATGCGGTCGTCCACCCCGGCCAGGCCGGAGCAGTCTTTGTCCCGGCCCCGGCAGTGCCTGTCACAGTCCGGGGGGTCAAAGGGGCACAGGGAGACACGCAGGGCGTTGACCACATCGGTGCCGGCGGGGCGGCTTATATAGCTGGCCAGGGCCACGGGCCGGCCCTGGGATACGGTCCTCATTCGCTCCAGAGCGGGCAGGAACCCCTTCTCCAATAGAGCCTCCCGGACGAACCCGGGGAACCCCTGCGCGGTCACTCCCCATAGTATGAGGGAGCCATCCAGAAGCCCCAGTACGGGCAGTGAGGGGTCTACCGCCTCCACCAGCCCGGCCAAGGCCTCGGTCTCCGCCACGGTGCGCTTGAGACCCAGCACGGCCCCCTCCACCGGCTCGTCCCTGATACGGGCGGGGTCCGGGATGGCCAGGTCAGCATCCTCGCAATACAGGGTGGGGTGGCTTTCCAAACGGGCTGTGGGTGCATCGCCATACTGGATGTGGGCCGTGCCGATGTTGATGAGATGGCAACGGGCGGGGCTGTGGCGGTCCGACGTCATATGAGAGCCGTCAGCGGCCACCACGGCAAAGGAGGGTGGTATAGCCGGAGGTGGAAAAGCCCCTCTCAGGCCCTCCTCCACCCCGGCGACCAGCCAGGTGGTGCGGGCAGCGGCAATCCGGCGCTGCAACAAGGGGATATCGGCGCTGGCGCTCTCCAGTGTCTCCCGGGCCAAGGCCAGCCGCCGCACCCACTCCTGCCGCCCCGCCCGCAGCCGGGAGACCAGGGATTCAATCTGAAGCACCACCTGGTGCAGGTCTAAGGCCACTTTACACCAGTATAGCACAGTAACTGGCAAGTGGCCTTTCTGCTAAAATGCCCCAATCTGTATCGGCAATCACCGAACAAGCTAAATTGGTCGTCGCAGGGACATATACAAGAATAGATATGAGAAACACCGCTGAGATGCGTTGTCTATACCCTTCCTTGCTGGCCCGAAGCCTTTTCTGTTAGAATGGGCCGATATCTAAAAGGGAGGCAGCATGACCCAGGTCTCGCGGGTAGCCAAGGACATTTTCCACCTCCAAGTACCGTCCGAAAAGCTTACCAGCATATTCACCGTCTACCTGGTACAAGATGGCGGCGGCGCGCTGATAGAGCCCGGCCCGGCGGCCAACATACCCGGTATCCTGGAGGGCTTCAACCAAATAGGCTTTGACCCCTCCTGCCTGGAATACATCGTCCCCACCCACATACACATGGACCACGCCGGTGCCTGCGGCCCACTGGCCCAGCAGTTCCCCCAAGCCAAGGTGGTTATCCACCCAGATGGGAAACGCCACATGATAGACCCGTCCCGGCTGATAGCCAGCACCAAGATGGCCTTCGGGGACGACTTTGAGGACGCCTACGGCCCCATTCTCCCCATACCGGAGGCCCAGATGGTGGTGCCGGAGGACGGGGAGGCCCTCAGACTGGGAGGACGGGAGCTCAAGATGGTCTACTCACCGGGACATGCCTCCCACCACCTATCTCTATACGACTCCAAGACGGGGGCACTGTTTTGCGGCGAGTCCTTGGGGGTGCCGCCACCAGGCACTCAGGCACCGCTGCCTCATGCCGCGCCCCCCGGATTCGATATTGAGACCTATCTGGCAACAATGGAGAAGCAGCGGGCACTGAAGCCCAGCATGCTCCTATACTCTCACGGCCATATAGGGAAAGACCCGGATTCCCTCATCACAGCCGCTAAGCAGAACACCCTAGACTTCGCTGACATAGTGCTGTCCGGCCTCAAGGCGGAGGAGGGTGAGGAGCAGATTGGGCGGCGGGCCAGGGAACTCATGAAACGGGTAAGCGGAATTGTGGACGAGCGCATAATGCTAAATATGACAGTTGCCGGTTTCCTGTTCTACTATCGTAAAAGGGGCTTAGCATGAATCAGAACCTCATTCTCAAGGGGCTGGAGGTAGGCCCCTTCATGTCCAATTGCTTTATCGTGGGTTCCCGCCAGAGCAAAAAAGGGGTCATAGTAGACCCTGGCGCTGACGCCCCGGATATCCTCCGTGAGGCACAAACGGACGGGCTTGATATCCAACTGGTAGTCATCACACATGGACATGTGGACCATATCTCCGCCGCTGCGGCTGTAAAAGAGGCCACCGGGGCCAGGGTGGCCGTTCACAAAGACGATGCCCAGCAGATGCTGAGCGGCCATAGCTCCGCAGCCAGCATGTTCGGGATGCGCTTTGACCCACCTCCCGAGCCTGACCGCCTGCTGGAGGACGGGGAGAAGATAGAGGTAGATGGCCTCAGCTTCGTGGTGCTGCATACCCCAGGCCACAGCCTGGGCGGTATATGCCTCTATGGGGAGGGCGTGGTTTTCACTGGGGATACACTGTTCAACCTCAGTATAGGCCGGTTTGACTTGCCCGGCGGCGATGGCCCGCTGCTGGTCAGCAACATACACGCCAAACTCATGGTGCTGCCCGAAGAGACGATAGTGCTACCAGGTCATGGCCCGCAGAGCACCATCGGGCACGAAAAGCAGTGGAACCCGTTCCTCAAAGAGAACTTCCTGGAGTTATGAGTTGCCCCACATACCTTACCGCCAGTTGACTAATCCGCCAGCACCGCTGTAGAATCTGACACAACACACCGCTCAGGAGGGAAAAATGGCAGGTCCGTTAGAAGGCATAAAGATACTGGAATGGGCCATGTATCACAATGGCCCGGCTGCCGGGTATATGCTGGGAGACCTGGGGGCCGAGGTGATAAAGATTGAACAGCCGGTAACCGGTGACTACTGCCGTGGTGTACAGAGCATGTTTGACTCCGGTATGGGAATCCCAGGGGGCGGCAACGCCCAATTTGAAACCGCTAACCGCAACAAGAAGGGGATAATATTGGACTTGCATCAGGAATCGGGACGGCAAGTCCTTTACAAACTGGTGGAAACGGCTGACGTGTTTTACACCAACTTCCGCAAGAGTGTCGCCCAGAAGCTCAAGGTGGACTATGCCTCCTTGAAGCAGCACAACCCCAAGCTCATCTACGCGGACAATTCGGCATATGGCAACAACGGACAGTGGAGCGGGAAACGGGGATTTGACCCGGTGGCCCAGGCCCTGTCCGGGGCCATGTGGATGTTCGGCGACCGCGATGATACAGAGCCATCCATGGCTGTAGGCGGCATATTTGACCAGACAGGGGCCACTCTGCTGGCTTACGGCATCATGGCTGCGCTGCTGGCGCGGGAGCGCACCGGGGTAGCCCAGGAGATTGAGTGCTCTCTCCTTGGTGGCGGCATCCACATGCAAGCTATCAATGTTAACGCACACCTGTGGCGGGGCAGGGGAATGGCCCGCCATTCTCGCAAGCGGGCTCGTTCCACTATGTCAAACTATTACAAATGCGCGGATGATAAATGGATGCTGCTCACCGAGCCCCAGTCTGAGCGCTTCTGGCATGATTTCTGCACCGCCCTGAATATGCCTGAAGTGGAGACTCACCCCAAATACGCCACTCCTGACGCCCGCAAGGAAAACTACGCCGAAATGAACAGCATCGTGGAGAATGTCTTTGCCACCAAGACCCGCCAAGAATGGCTGGATATCCTGGGGCAGTATCAGTTCGCCCACGCACCGATTTTTGACTACGATGAAATGTCCGAAGACCCCCAGGTGCTGGGCAACGAATACCTGGTGGAGATGGACCACCCTACCATGGGCAAGGTCAAGACCTTAGGGTTCCCAGTTAAGTTCTCCGAGACTCCCGCTCGTATTCAGAGCCCAGCCCCTGAGTTCGGGCAGCATACCGAAGATGTGCTGTTGGAGGCCGGCTACTCCTGGGAGGACATCGCCGTACTTCGTGAACGGGGGGCACTCGGATAGGATATAAACAGGGGTGCCATCACCAGAGTCACCGTGGCCAGAAGCTTCACCAGAGCACGCAGCGATGGCCCGACGGTATCCTTCACGCAGCCATCACCCACCCTGTCTCCCACAATAGCGGCCTCATGGGTAGGAGAGCTTTTCTCCACACTGGCCTAAATTCCTTCTCCCACCTGCTCCCATGACTCAATGAGCTTCTGGGCGTTGCCTCAGGCGCCACCCCCGCTGTTCATAAACGAGACCAGCATGATGCCACCAACTAGCACCTCCGGCGCTAAAGGAAGTGTTAACTCCTCTCTTGCTTCTCAGTTTCTGATTCTGTAACCCGGCAACCACGCATAGGCGTACGGCTGAGTCGGCAGCACGGCAAACCAAGACACAAGACACCGTTAAAAGCTCTGTACCATATCACAGGTGCTAATATGAATGGTACTACGCCGACAGTCCCAGCCTCTCCTCCAGAGCAGCCATCTGGGCCTGCAGGTTTTTTTGCTCAGAGGCCACCGTCAGGTCTCCCCGGGTCTTCTCCAACACCCCCCGGACCATATCGGTGGTGCGCCTGAGGCCGCCGGTAAGGGCATCCGGAAAATCCATCGTAACCAGCACTCCATAGATGTCATCCATAGCAGACAGCAACTCCTCGGAGCGGGACAAATCAGACCGCCGGATGCCGTCCAGCAGATAGCGGCGGAGCTCCCCAGCCGCCTCCCCCATCCCATTTAGGTAGGCTGGCAGGGAAACACCCAGCTCTTCGGGACTGGGCAGGTGGCTGCCTACCACAAGCGAAAGCGTGAGGCACCCCTCGGCATACTCCCTCTGTGCAGTCTGGACATACCCCGTCCCGGAGAGGTCAGAGAAATCGGCAATAGCTTCCGACATCTCTTGCAACAGGTTGCGAGCCTGGCCCAGCAGTTCCCGGGCCAGTTCTTGTTCTTGTCGGTGGACGGCCCGTATGCTGGCGGAGCAGTGACGCACCGTCTCCCGGCTCAGGCTCAAGGTGCGCTCCCGGGCCTTATCTTTAACCGAGAGTCCCTGGCGCGCTTTTTCAGCTATGTCCTCCAAGCGGGAGGTCAACTCACTGGATGCCATTTTTGGCCTCCTCAATGGCTATTATCAAATCTGCGGTGGCCCTCTCCGCATCGGGCGCACCCAGGACGGCGTTAATGACCGCAATGGAGTCGACGCCGGCACGCACCACCTAGCCTACATTATCCCTGTTGATGCCTCCTATAGCCACCACCGGCAGTGATACGGCATCCCTGATCTCGTGCAGAGCCTCTAGCCCTTTTATTACCGCTTCCGCTTTGGAAGTGGTTGGAAACATGGCCCCCACGGCCACATAGTCGGCCCCACCCTCTTTGAGCGGTCAGGGACTGTGCCCTGGTCTTGGCGGAGACGCCCAACAGGCTGTCCACGGGCAAAAGGTGCCGGGCAAGCGGCACCAGAATATCGGTCTGCCCCACATGAAGTCCCTGAGCGCCGCTGGCGAGCACAAGATCCAAGTGGTCGTTGACCAGAAACACCCCGCCGGCAGCAGCACACTGCGCTGCCATGTCCTGGCAGATAGGCAGCAGCACCCCTTTGTCCCTCGCTTTATCCCTAAGCTGTACCACACGGGCGCCTCCATTCAGCACCTGGCGGCAGACCTGGGAATCGTCCCGACCCTTCAGAAAATCGGTGTCTATGATGACATACAGCCCGGAAATATTTTTCCGGGCTTCCTGATGCGCCAGACAGAACATCATCCTTTTTCCCAAGGCGTACATCTCGAAGCGGGCCTCCTGGAAGGCATGTGCAGGACCCAGCGAGCTGGGAAGCTGGGCCAACTCTTCCAGCACTCCCAACCTCTCCTGCACCCTCTTGGCGTTGGCGTTTACCACATCGCCTAATGTCGCTCGTCCCATTGGTTCCGCCCCGGCCCCCACATCCCCACCAGCATCCCTTGCTGACATCAGTTGCGTGTTGACGGGCTGCCCCACTCCCCGAACACGGCGCCGTAATACACGGACCCTTTCCGTCAAGGGAGTGTCGTTGAGGCTGAAACGGGCCACATCCTCCGGCACCCGCAGGCCTTCCGCTGCCCGATCCAAGTTGGCGTCTAAGACCCTGAAGGTCATAGCTCGCCCAAGTTGGGTTTGAGGTCTTTGGCCGCCCCGGGTAGGTCTCCCTCCCGAGCGCCCTTAATCATATCCTGCACCTGGGACGGCATGTCCATGCCCATCTGCTGGAACCGCTTCTCCACCCAGCGGCCGATATTACGGGGGTCTTTATTGTAGTCTGCCCCGGGGCGGTCGGGGTCTCCAGAGCTTTCGTGAACAGACTGTATTGAGCGGTGATAGGCAAAAGAAGATATAATTCTGGAGACCTGTCCGCCACAGGCGGGGCAAGTGGGGGAAATGCTCTGGGAAAAGCTGCGCTGAAAGACGGTGGTCTTGTGCTGGCACTGGGAGCATAGAAACTCGTAAATAGGCACGGGTCAGTCCTCGTCCCCACTGCCACCGCTATCGGATTTTGAGGTGGGCATCTCGCCCCGCTCCATGCGCTCCACCACATCTCTATACTCAGGCTCGATATTGTCCGTATCTTGACCCCGACTCATGCGGCGGTTCCAGTCTGCCAGGGCACGCGGGTCATTGCTCTCCATACCCCGTATCAGACTGTTGTCCGTCAGGATATCCTCGTAGATGTCCCGATCCGTTCGGTGCATGGCAAAGGTGGAGAACAGGCGGCTAAGATCGGCGCTACCACAGTGGGAACACACGGGGTCTTTAGTTGACCCCCTCACCAGCAAACTTATCTTGCGCCCGCACCCACCACAACGATACTCATAAATGGGCATGTCCTCTAAATTGTAGCCAAGGCAACCAGGTTTGGCAAGTTGCCGGCCATCACAGGCCCAATAACCTGAGGACGCAACGAGCAGCCCCCTACCTATCTCTGCCCCCACCCAAATGAGTGAAGGATGTGGAACGGAGCAGGCCCCAGACTCCCCGGAGACGGGCGGTTGGGAAGAAAGAGGTATGCCATACTTAATCCCTCTTTCAGAACAGGGCGTCCTCTATGTGCTCTATGCGGTTTGCCTCACCACCCAGCCCTACTTCCATCACCACCATGTTCCCCCACCACTGCTCTGGCAACCCGGTGGGACAGGTAGCAATCTTCATAATTTCCACTTGGAAGCCCGGTTGACAGAGGGCGGCCCCTGATATTACATTGCAGGCGTATCACATGACTCAGGAGGGATATATGCCAGGGAAGACCATCTATGTAGTACGGTTGAACTTCAACCACTCCGAAAAAGACGCCGAGTTTAACGATTGGTACAACAGGAAGCACCTTCCCGATTTCCGCAACCTGCCGGGAGTGGTTGAGGGCGCCCGCTATGAGATTCTCCGGGGCCGGAAGAAGAACCCCAAATACCTCGCCATATATGAGTTGGAGGGCGAGGATGCCGTGGAGGGAGTTCTGAACAGCCCGGAGGCGCTGGAGGTGGGAGAGGACATGACCAGGGAGTGGGGGCCGGATGCCATCTCCGACCTCACCATAGGCGTCTACCGCCGCATCGGTCCATGAATATCCTTGTATGCCGTCTCCACCACGAGCGAGAAGGAACGCCGGTGTATGGAACAGGGCCCCCTTTCCCGAATACATTGCCGGTGGTAGGCAGTGCCGTAGCCCTTGTGCCGAGCAAAGCCGTAGCCCGGATAGGCGCGCTCAAATCCTAGCATTATGTCATCTCGGGCCACCTTAGCCACGATAGACGCACAGGCGATGGACAAGCATTGCTGGTCACCTTTCACCAAAGGCCTATAAGGGATGGGCAGGCCGGGGAGCTTGAGCCAGTCCACGAGTAGGAACTGAGGGGACTCCCGGGATAGGGCATCGAGGGCCTGCGCTACAGCCTTGCGGGTGGCAGGCACGATACCCCCGGTATCTATCACATCAGACCCCACCACCCCCACGGCCACGGCAACCGCCCCTTTCCAAATCTGCTCAGACAGGAGCTCCCGCTGCCGGGGGGACAGTTCCTTACTGTCCCTCACCTGCGTCCACAGGCCCCCCTTCAAGGCTATGGGAAGGATAACAGCAGCGGCTACCACCGGCCCGGCCAGTGCACCCCGCCCCACCTCGTCAGCCCCGGCTATCACCCGGTATCCTTGGGCACGCAGGGCCTCCTCTTCATCGGCGGTGGGACCTTGGCCTCTCAATCAAACACCCACCCGGTCGATCGTGCCCCCACCCAACACCTCTTCACCCCCGTTATCTGCCGCATAAAATACCACTGCCTGTCCGGGGGCCACAGCCCGCTGAGAGAGGGCAAACTCCACCATCACACCGCTGCCCGCAGGGGTGACCGTGGCCGGGGCCAGGCGCGCGAGGTGCCGAACCCTGACCAGCACATCCATAGTTTTATCGGGTGCTGTACCTGTCCAACAGAGGTTATTAGCCCGCAGCCGGGAGGAGTATAGCTCCACCTCATCCCCCACCACCACCCGACAATCATCAGGCTCCAGCCTCACCACATAGCGGACTGGGCCTCCTCCTATTCCAAGACCCCGGCGCTGTCCTACGGTAAACAGGGCCACCCCGCTATGCTCGCCCACTACCCCCCCCCCAGTGTCCACCATGGGGCCAGGTGCAAAAGAAAGCCTCTTGGAGACGAAAGTGCGGTAGTCTCCAGAAACAAAACAAATATCCTGGCTCTCCCCTTTATCTGCCACCGGCAGGCCACGGCGCCGGGCATATCGCCTCACCTCGGCCTTAGTCAGCGCACCCACGGGAAACAGCACATGCGCCATCTCCTGCTGCCCCAGCGCATAGAGAAAGTAGGACTGGTCCTTGGCCTCATCTACCCCGCGGAGCAGCCGGAATCCACCGGGAGAGGAGATGACACGGCAATAGTGCCCAGTGACCAGGTGGCTGGCCCCCAGCGCCATGACCTTCATCAACAGCAGGTGAAACTTGAGCACCCGGTTGCAGGCCAAGCACGGATTAGGGGTGCGCCCGCGGGCATACTCATCACAGAAATAGTCCACCACGTGCTCTAGGAAAGGCTCCTCCATGTTGAGCACATAGTGAGGTATGCCCAGGCGGAGGGCCACCGCCTGGGCATCTTTTACACCTTCGGAGAGGCAGCAGGGATGAGTATGCCCCTCCTCCTCATCCGGCCACAGCCGGAGGGTGATACCCACCACATCATACCCCTCCTCCTGAAGGAGAGCGGCGGCCACCGAGGAGTCCACTCCGCCACTCATGGCTACCACAACCCGGTTACCCATAGCACGTAAGAGTGTACCATGCTGCATCTGCCCCTTCAATTTGAGCGGCTGGGGATCAATCTGTACCCATTCATCCATACTTCCGGTAATTAGGTTCGAAGGCTTATTACACCCGAATCCACTGGGCACATTGGGTGAACCACCCCAAAATACAATCTTGGACGGGTAGATGGAAGAGTTTTTGCTTCCGAAACAACCCCCTTACCCCCATTTGACCCAGTGGGAGGGCTGTGCTATCATCACTCCCAAAATGACCGTTCCTGACCAGTGGAATACCCTTGAAAAGGTGGCGCGGAGCGTGGACACCTGCACTGGGTGCCGTCTGTCCCAGGGCCGCACCCGCGGGGTGCCCGGGGAAGGCCCCGACAACGCCAGAATATTCTTCGTGGGGGAGGCCCCCGGGTGGCATGAAGACCAGCAGGGACGCCCCTTCGTAGGCCCCGCTGGACGCTTCCTGGAGGAGCTACTGGGGATGATAGGGCTGACGCGGGAACAGGTCTTCATCGGCAACCTGCTAAAATCACGCCCACCCAACAACCGCGACCCCCTCCCCGATGAGATTGACGCCTGCCGCAAATATCTGGACGCACAGCTACGCATCATAAATCCCAAACTGGTAGTAGCGCTGGGCCGCCACTCCCTGGCCCGCCTCTGCCCCGGCCAACCCATAGGCAAAATTCACGGCACCTGGCGTTGGGAGGGCGACCGAATACACTTCGCCATGTATCACCCGGCCGCCGCCCTACACCAGCAATCTTTGAAAAAGGTAATCCAGGAGGATATGCTAAAGCTACCCCAGGCCCTGGAGGCTGCTGAGAAGGCGGGAAAACCGGAAGCCCAGCCCGGCCCTCCTCAGCAACTCAGCCTCTTTTAGGAGGCATACATGCCTAAAAAGACCTCATCCCCACACCGGCCGTTCCTCAGGTGGCGCTCCGCCCTGATGGCCCTGCTCCTAACGACTTTCCTCGCCTCCCTGTTTGCGGTCGGGGACACAATCAT
>JASLXN010000036.1 GCA_030740315.1 Dehalococcoidia bacterium
ATCGCATCCAATTATATGCCACCGTGTCACTTATGGGTTATAATGCTGTGAGACATGTCTGACTTTGACCGTATTCAAAGGGTACTGCGTTTCAACTTTCGCAACCAAGCCCTGTTGGAAGAGGCCCTGCTCCACACCTCCTATGTCAATGAAAACACCGGGCACCCCGTCCCTCATAATGAACGGCTGGAGTTCCTGGGAGATGCCTTTCTGGGATTTGTGGTGGCCAGGCGACTGCATGCGCTTACACCCAACCTATCCGAAGGGCAAATGACACAGGTGCGGGCAGCACTGGTGTGCATGGACACGCTGGCTCGCGTAGCACAGTCCTTGGGGCTGGGTGAATACCTGATACTGGGCAAGGGCGAGGAGAAGAGCGGCGGACGGCAGAGAGAATCCAATATGGGCCGGGTGGTTGAAGCTATCATCGGTGCCGCCGTTATGGATGGCGGCGTAACACGGGCCTCCGGCCTAGTGGAGCGCCTGCTGCGGCGGGAGTGGCGTAAGCTGCTGCACAAAGGCCTGCCACCGGACTACAAGTCCCAGTTTCAGGCACGAGCCCAGGGCCAGGGTTCACCCCCGCCACGGTATCGTGTGGTGGAGGTAACCGGCCCCGCTCACCACCGCCGCTTTACCGTGGAGGTGTGGGTGGGGGACAAGGTTTTTGGCAAGGGTGAAGGCATGCGCAAGAAGGACGCCGAGGCCGACGCTGCTCGTCAAGGCATCTCCAAACTCCGCCGGAAATCAAAGTCAGCAAAACAGAATTGACGACTCTATCACGTATACCCCTAGTTCATTGCTCATATGCGGTGGCCGATGCTATAATCCCAGGGGGAAAAGCCGCTTAGAAGGAGGAGACATGCCCTTTAGCACTATTCTGGTGTCACAGGACCAAGGAATAGCCACCATATCCCTGAATAGGCCAGAGAAGCTCAATGCGATGAACGAACTGATGACCGCCGAGTTGGTGGAGGTTGTGGACGAAATCGCAGGCGATGACTCGGTTCGAGTGGTGGTGCTGACCGGAACGGGACGTGCCTTCTGCGCCGGTGCGGATATTGGACGGGGAGAGGGGAGGGAGTTGGTGCTGGACGAGAGCAACCCGGAGAATATACGCCGCGGCCTGAACGCCAGCGCCCCGTTTTTCAGCTACAAGCTTCAGCAATTGGAGAAACCCACCATCGCCATGGTAAACGGCCCCGCAGTGGGCGCTGGCTTTGGCTGGGCGGAGGCCTGCGACATCCGTATCGGCTCCGAGAAGTCACGGTTCCGGGTTGCTTTCACTACTATTGGCCTCGTCCCCGGCACCGGGGATGCCTGGCTGTTGCCCCGTATTGTAGGCGTGGCCAAAGCGGCGGAGCTTCTTTACACCGGCGACTTTGTGGATGGGGAAGAGGCCTACCGCATAGGGCTGCTTAACCGCTTCGTGCCCCATGAAAAGCTGGAGGAGGAGACCTATACTTTCGCCCGCAGGCTGGCGATGAACCCTCCCGTTTCCCTGCGCCTTAACAAGATTCTGCTATACCGCGGACTGAATACGAACTTTGCCACGGCCTTAGACATGGTGGCCGCTTATCAGGCCATAGCCATCAACACTCAGGATCACCAAGAGGGCCTGGCCGCCTTTAGGGAAAAGCGGCAGCCGCAGTTCACAGGGAGGTAGCTGACAATGGCTGATTCCAACCCTGAGCAGATGATGGCCAAGGTGGACTTAGTCAAGCGCCGCCGGGCCGAAATAGAGCATATGGGCGGGGAGGCCCGGGTGGAGGCCCAACACAAGGCGGGCCGTCTGACGGCCCGGGAGCGCCTGGAGTTCTTCTTTGACCCCGGCACCTTTGTGGAGATAGATGCCTTTGCCCGGTGTACAGGCCGGGACTTCGGCATGGACAAGGTGAACCCCGCTGCGGATGGAGTTATCACCGGCTACGGACAGGTAAGCGGCCGTACTGTGGCTGCCTTCGCCCAGGACTTCACCTGCATCGGCGGCACCATGGGCGAGATGCACGGTAAGAAGATTGCCAAGATTACCGAGATGGCCGGAGATTGGGGGGTGCCGTGCATCGGCTTTCACGAGTCCGGAGGGGCGCGCCTTCAGGAGTTCCTGGCCGTGTCCCGCGAGTATGGCAACCTCTTTTACCTCAACTCCATATATTCCGGTGTCATCCCGCAGATATCCGCTATGTGTGGGGTGGTGGCCGGAGGCCAGACCTATTCTCCGGGGCTGACTGACTTTGTATTCATGACCCGCAATGGGGCGGCCTTCATAGCCGGGCCAGCCCTGGTACAGGCCATGGTCGGCGAGGAAATCAGTGTGGATGACCTGGGTGGGACCAAACTCCACAGCACTGTCAGCGGCGTGTGCCATGTGGTTGCAGAGGATGACAGGGACTGTATTGAAAAAATCAAGGACCTCCTGAGCTACCTGCCCTCCAACAACCGGGAGAAGCCGCCCCGAATCAAGAGCGACGACTCACCAGACAGGACAAATGAGAAGCTGTACCAGATTGTGCCCACTTCTTCCACCACGCCGTATGACATGCACAAGGTCATATACGAGATTGTCGACGGGGGCCGGTTCTTTGAGATACACAAGGACTATGCCCGCAACATGGTGATAGGTCTGGCCCGCTTTGATGGGCAGTCAGTAGGGATAGTCGCTAACAACCCATCCGTTCAGGCCGGGACTATCACCACCAAAGCGGCTGAAAAGGCGGCCCGCTTCATCCGTTTCTGTGATGCCTTCAACATACCCATAGTGTATTTGGTGGCGACACCCGCATACCTGATAGGTTCGGAGATGGAACGAGAAGGCATGATATTCAGGGGTGCCACCCTGCTCTATGCCACCTCTGAAGCTACGGTGCCCCAGATTACCGTCAATATCGGCTTGGCATACGCCGGGGCTTTTATTGCCATGGGTTCCAAGTACCTGAAATCCGATGTGGTATATGCCTGGCCCACTGCTGAAATTGGCCTCGTGGCCGCCGAGGGTGTGGTGAATGTAGTCTTTCGCAAGGAGATTGCCCAGGTGGAAGATCAGGCGGCTGAGCGTAAGAAGCGGGAAGAGGAATTCCGGAGCACCTTCATGGACATAATGTACCCGGCTTCGTACCAGCATGTTGACGATATTATAGATCCCAAGGATACCCGTAGGCGCATTGTGCAGTCTCTAAAAGCGTTGGAAAAGAAGAAGGTAGAGCTACCCTGGAAAAAGCACGGAAATAGCCCCTTGTGATGAAAGCGACCGCATCCGGAGGTTTCCGCCATTGAATGACCTCAGAGTGTTTACGGGCAACGCCCACCCAGAATTGGCTCATGCCGTGTGCCAGCACCTGGGCATTCCCCTGGGACTGATGGAGGTGTTCCAGTTTTCCAACGAGAACATATTCGTTCGCATCCTGGAGAATGTTCGCTCCGGTGATATATTTATCGTCCAGCCCATATGTTCGCCGGTAAACCAGAACCTGGTGGAACTCCTGATAATACTGGACGCCTTCCGCCGGGCATCGGCGGATCGCATCACGGCAGTGGTGCCCTACTTTAGCTACGGACGTACAGACAAGAAGGACCAGCCCCGGGTTCCCATCACCGCCCGGCTGGTGGCAGATCTTATTACGGTAGCCGGGGCACATCGTGTGCTGACTATGGACCTCCACGCAGGCCAAATACAGGGTTTTTTCAACATACCGGTGGATGAACTGACCGCCATGTATGCCATTAGCGGCTACTTCCGGCGCAAACGACTCTCCGATGTGGTAGTGGTTGCTACTGATGTAGGTATATCTAAAAAGGCTCGGGACTTTGCCACTCTGATGGAGGCACCACTAGCCATCATGGAAAAACGCCGGGACGCTACCACCGCAGGGGTCGAGGCCTTCAACCTCATCGGCGATGTCAAGGACAAACAGGCTATCACATTTGATGATGAAGTTGATACCGGCGCCTCTTTAGTGCAGGCGGCCGTGGCCCTGGAACGGGAGGGGGCCGACGGAATTTACTCCTGTTGTACCCATCCGGTTTTCTCGGGCCCCGCCCCCGGCAGAATCTCCGATAGCCCCATAAAAGAGCTAGTGGTTACCGATACCATCCCGGTCTCCCATGAGAAGAAGGTAGACAAGCTAACAGTGCTGCCAATCGCCCCCCTGCTGGGCGAGGCCATATCACGTATCCATACCGGACGCTCTGTAGGGGAGCTGTTTCAGAGGACAAACAAAAATGGCAATGAAGTGGCTGGGAAGCCTACTTGACTCCAACGAAAGGGAGCTGAAGCGGCTCCACCCTGTGATGGAGCGCATCAATGCTCTGGAGCAGGAAGTTGAGCGCCTCAGCGATGCGGAGCTAAGGGCTAGGACCGAAGAGTTCCGTCTTCGAATTGGCGACGGAGAGTCCTTGGACAACATTCTAACCCAGGCCTTTGCCGTGGTGCGTGAGGCTGCCCAGCGCACTATAGGGCTGCGACTCTTTGATGTGCAGCTTTTGGGCGGCATGGTACTGCACCAGGGACAGATTGCTGAGATGAAGACCGGCGAAGGGAAGACCCTGATGGCTACCCTTCCCCTCTACCTCAATGCTCTGAGCAGCCAGGGAGCACACCTTGTCACCGTGAACGATTACCTGGCCCGGCGTGACACACACTGGATGGGCCCGGTCTACCATTTCCTGGGGTTGAAGGCAGCGTGTATCTACCAGGATGCCAGCTTCGTATTTGATCCGGAACAGACCTCCCAGGATGACCGGTGGCCCCACCTGCACCCCGTCTCCCGCGGAGAAGCTTATCAGGCCGATATCACCTATGGCACCAACTATGAGTTTGGATTTGACTATCTAAGGGACAACATGGCCCTGGAGCTGTCCCAAATTGGGCAGCGCCCCCTCAACTACGCCATAGTGGATGAGGTGGACTATGTGTTGATAGATGAGGCCCGGACCCCGCTCATCATCAGCGGCCCTGCTCAGGAGTCTACCGACAGGTACGCTTCCTTCGCTCGCTTGGTAGCACGACTTCAACCCGAAGAGGACTATGAGATTGACGAGAAATACCGGGCGGTAAACCTCACGGAGGAAGGGCTGACCCGTGCGGAGAAGCTGCTGCGTGTTGACGGCCTGCTCAAGGGGGCCAATTTGTATGACTCCACCAACTACTCCCTGCTCTTCTTTCTGGAGGCTGCCCTTAAAGCCCGGGCATTGTTCCGTAGAGACAGGGACTATGTGGTCAAAGACGGCCACGTAATCATCGTGGATGAGTTCACCGGCCGTCTTATGGCGGGGCGCCGCTACTCCGAGGGGCTTCATCAGGCCATAGAGGCTAAGGAGGGGGTCAAGGTACAGCGGGAGACTGTTACCATGGCCTCTATTACCTATCAGAACTACTTTCGTATGTACCGCAAACTGGCTGGAATGACCGGCACGGCGGTCACTGAGGCTGAGGAGTTCAATAAGATTTACAAGCTGGATGTGCTATCCATACCCACTCACAGGCCTATGGTCCGTCGGGATGATGTGGACAGGGTGTACCGCTCGGAGGAGGCCAAGTGCGGGGCTGTTGCCGCTGAAGTGGCTATGCTGCACAAGGAAGGTCGCCCAGTACTGGTGGGCACTGGCTCTATTGAGAGTAACGAGTTCCTGAGTGAGGTATTCAAGCGGCGCGGTATTCCCCATAATGTCCTGAACGCCAAACAACACGAGAAAGAAGCTTTAATAATATCCCAGGCCGGCCAGCCCGGGGCAGTGACAGTGGCCACCAATATGGCTGGGCGAGGTGTGGATATCGTGCTTGGAGAAGGGGTGGCTGACATTGGTGGCCTGTTTGTGCTAGGCACCGAGCGTCACGAGGCCCGACGCATTGATAACCAACTCAGGGGCCGCTCAGGTAGGCAGGGGGATCCCGGTGTCTCCGCTTTTTTCATTTCTGTGGAGGACGACCTCATCCGCCGTTTTGGTGGTGGACGGTTGGGAAAGGTTATGGACTGGGCTGGGTTGGGGGATGACACCCCCTTGGAGTCCTCTATAGTGGGCAAGCTCTTTGAAAACGCTCAGATGAAGATGGAAGCCCATAACTTCGATATTCGCAAGCACCTCTTGGACTACGATGATGT
The DNA here is from genome assembly GCA_030740315.1 of Dehalococcoidia bacterium. Classification (GTDB taxonomy): domain Bacteria; phylum Chloroflexota; class Dehalococcoidia; order JACVQG01; family JAHKAY01; genus JASLQE01. The sequence goes on from JASLXN010000036.1 coordinate 6,096, forward strand.
TCTGAACCGGCAGCGGGAAATTATCTACCAGGAGAGGCGCAAAGTGCTTGAAGGCACGGACCTCCGGGCAAACATCGGTGTCATGTTGCGAGAGGAGATAGACCGGCTGGTTGAAAGCTATCTGCCCGATGAATACGGGACCGGATGGGATACGGAAGGTTTTTTTGAGGAATTGGCTGCTATCTTCCCTCAGCGGCCACAATTGTCTCTGGATGGTGTTTCCCCTGCGGATGTAAAACAAAAGCTAACTGAGCATGCACGGAGGTTCTACGATGAACGGGTGGGAGAGGTTGGGGATGAGAGCATGCGTGCTGTGGAGAGGGTGGTGGTGCTGAGCACCATAGATATGCTGTGGACCGAGCACCTTACCCGCATGGAGCAAATTCGCCACGGCATCGGCTTGAGGGCTGTGGCGCAGACAGACCCCCTGGTGGCCTATAAGAGGGAGGGGCACCAGATGTTCCAGAGCCTCCTATCAAGCATAAGGCACGATGTGGTGCGGACCGTCTTGCGGGTACGGATGGCCGAGCAGCATACCCGGCCCATGCCGCGCCAGGCGGTGCTTGCAGGACAGCAGGTGGGACGGAATGATCCCTGTCCCTGCGGCTCCGGCAAGAAATACAAGAGGTGCCACGGCAGGTAGTTTCAACGTTGCTGGGCGGCCCATGATTCCCCACCCCTATCTAATAGGGTATCGACTCAAAGTGGTTTCCGCCTTGCGGGTCAGGTTAGTCACCCGGCCCGGACTCCTTCGGAGAGCCATCGATTTGACAGGCAGGCCGCTGCTTGGTCCGACGTAGGCCCACGCAGGGGAAGGGTATGACACCTCTGGCGTGCGGTGCGCTTGGGGGCGTAGCCCCCCAGGCCCACTCGGGTGGGTGGGACAGACTGCCACCTTCTAATAGCTGTGCCATTCCCGAGTGTGTTGTGTCAAAAGAAACCGTTATCGATGCGCCATTAGCGTTGACGATCCCGTAAGGGTAGAATAAAGGGTTGAGGCATTGGTATGCGGAATGTGGAAATCGCCAGAGTATTCTAGGACACAGATGGCCGCCTTGAAATGAAGGGGGAGAAATCCTTCAAAATTCGGGCGTGCTGGATGGCCGCCAGGACGATTAATGGCCTTCTCTGGGAAATTGAGCACTATCCGGATGAGGAATTCAATTTCAGGCCCAGCCCCGACGTAGGGGGTGCCATCGCCAAAAAAATATCTGAGCTTGTGTCTACCTGTAGGCTGAAGTACTACGAGGAATTGCGACGGAAGTTCCCTCAGGGCATATATACTCCTTCATCTGTTGCTTGGGCAGCCCGTAAAGGCACCGATGACTGAGCCTTTACCTGGCTTCCGGCAGCCACCGGAGCCTGATGCTTTGGTCAGCTTTCGTGCCAGTTTGAGGGCTGGCACTCACTGGTACCAGGCCCTTTTGGAGGCCATTGCCCTGTGGGATCAGCACGAGGAGGTAGTGGATGATGGGCGGCACTACCGTTATTTGGTGGGTGGTGAGGCCTTTGACTGGCTGCTGCTGGCGGAAAGGCTGTGTGACGGGGTGGGCGGCCTGACCCCCTCCGATGAGGTAGACGCCCTGCTCTTTCAAGGCCGGCCTCCGGTGGAGATGGACAGGCACAGGTTTCGCTACATGATAGGCCTCGCCAAGCACCAGGCCTATCTCAACTTTTTCTATGGGGTGGTGGTGGAGGAGGCCCTTTCAGAGGCGGTGGAGGAAGAGGTGCGCAAGTCACGGTGGTGCACCGGACTGCTGGAGGAGCCGGGACTGCTGGACGAGGCGTTCCAGCGCATTTACGGCGCCTCTCACGCCACCTTGCTGGAGAGCTTCCGCCGAGAGCGTAGCTATCCCCAAGAGCCGTCCACGGGGCTGGATGAGATGAAGGAATTCACCTATTGGCGGTTCAAATACCGCTTGAAACACTCAGAGCCGGATAAAGTGGCCAGCGACACCCGCAAGGGCCTGCTCTATCTCCACCGCCAGCGTGTCGGCCTGCCGACATAGGGAAAGAAAGATGGATTCGCGGTTTATCCCCCATCGCCACCACTCCTACCCCATAGGGGGCGTCGGCGGAGCTAACAACAAGCAATATTCTTTAGGCGGAAGACGCCCGGCGTAAACTTAAACGGTCTTCATGGCGGTGTTGCTTCTGTTTCCTTGATGAGGCTGTAAAAGAAACCCAGGACGAAGCCCTTCGCCTCCAGGATTTCAGGAAGCAACGGTTCGCCCGTTTTGGTGAAGTGGGCTATGAACTGCCCTGGCTCCTCGGCGTGATCAATGGACTCGCTGGAGAGTTCTACCAACAGTGCATCAACTTCCTTGCTTCACTGTGCCTTTCTCCTACCTTGCCCTCTTCGTCCTATCATAATACAACTTCACTACGTCTCTGCCACTAGCCGCTTTGGTGGCCACCTAAGCCCCTATCAGTCCCAGGGTGCGGGTGAGGCGTTCTAAGCGCTGCTGCTGGGAGGATAGCCGCTGTTGCTCCCGCTCTACCACCTGTGCAGGGGCATTTGACCGGAATGTATCCCGGCCCAGCAGGCCTTCCAGCCGGGAGATCTCCACTTCGGCCTCCGCCATTTCGTTTTCCAACCGCTTTCGCTCCGCCGATAGGTCTACACCCTCCAGGGGCAGCACGACCTCTGCCCCGCTAAGTACTAGGACCACCCCGTGGGTGGGGCGCTCCCTAAGTGGGGTATCCAGCACGGTGAGGGGCCGGGCACGGGACAGGGATTCCATCGCCTCCCGCCGAGCGGAGAGGGATGTGACGTTGTCCCCCGCATGGACCTCCGCCTCCACCCAACTGTTCGTCCCTAGGCGCAGCTCGGTGCGCACCTGTCGGATGGCCCGTACCACCTCCATCATCAGGCTCATCTCCGCCTCCGCCTGAGTATCTACAGTTTGGGGACTGGCTGTGGGATATGGGGCAATCATGATGGACTCCGGCGGCTCCGGAAGGTAGGGCCGCAGGTGTTGCCACAACTCCTCGGTGACAAAAGGCATGAAAGGGTGGAGCAGGCGTAGGCTGGTGTCTAGGGCCTCCGTCATCACCTGCAGTGGTGAAAAGTCCCCCTGGCGCAGCCGAAGCTTGGCCATTTCTAGATACCAGTCGCAGAATTCCCCCCAAAAGAAATCGTGGACGGTTCGCTCCGCTTCGCCAAGTTGGAACTCGCTCATCAGGCGGTCCACCTCGGCAACGGCATAGGCTAGGCGGCTACGGATCCAGCGGTCCTCCAGAGCGATGTGGCCGGTGCCGGTGTCTGGAGGGCTCTGTTCCAGACTGGAAAGCACCAGCCGCCCAGCGTTCCACAGCTTGTTGGCGAAGTTGCGCCCCGCCTCTAACTTCTGGTAGCTGAGGCGCGTATCGTTGCCGGGAGTGGTGCCGGTGGACAGAGCGAACCGGAGGGCATCGCAGCCGTACCGATCTATCAATTCTAAGGGGTTGAGCACATTTCCTCTGACCTTACTCATCTTATCGCCCTGATCGTCCCTCACCAACCCGTGTAGATAGACATGGCGGAAAGGGATCTGGCCGGTGTTTTCCAGGCCCATCATTATCATACGGGCCACCCAAAAGAAGAGGATATCGTATCCCGTCTCCATCACCGCCGTGGGGTAGAAGTAACGTATATCATCCGTATCCTCGGGCCATCCTAGGGTGGAGTGGGGCCACAAGGCGGAACTGAACCATGTGTCCAGTACATCCGGGTCCTGATATATGTCGGTGGCGCCGCACTCTTCGCACTTTTCCGGGTCATCTATGGCTACCGTGAGATGCCCGCAGCCATGGCAGTACCACACTGGGATGCGGTGCCCCCACCATAGCTGGCGGCTGATGCACCAGTCCCGGATGTTTTCCAGCCAGTTGTAGTATACCCGGGTGAAACGTTCCGGGACGATGCTTATCCGGCCCTGCTGCACCGCCTTGAGTGCACGCTGTGCAAGGGAGTCCATCTGCACGAACCACTGCTGGCTGACCCATGGCTCTACGGCGGTGCGACACCGCTGGCAATGGCCTACTGAGTGTGCGTGGCCCTCAGTCCTTTCCAACAGCCCCTCGGCCTCAAGCTGGTGGACAACACCCTCACGGGCCTGGTAGCGGTCTTTACCGGCGTAGGGGCCGGCGTTATCGCTAAGGGTGCCATCAGGGTTGAAGATGTTGACTATCGCCAGCCCGTGGCGTTGTCCGATTTCGAAGTCGGTAGTGTCATGGGCCGGGGTCACCTTGAGGGCGCCGGTGCCGAAGGCCGGGTCTATGGCGTCATCGGCGATGATGGGGATGCGGCGGTTCACCACCGGCAGCACCACCTCCTGGCCTAGCAGGTGCTGGTAGCGGCTGTCCTGGGGACTGACGGCCACGGCTGTATCCCCCATCATGGTCTCTGGGCGGGTTGTGGCCACCGTGATGTGTCCTTGGCCGGTGGCAAGGGGGTAGCGGATGTACCAGAGATAGCTCTGGACGTCCTGGTGCTCCACCTCCAGGTCGGAGAGGGCGGTCATGCATCTAGGGCACCAGTTTATGATGCGCTCACTGCGGTAGATGAGGCCCTTGTGGTAGAGGTTGATGAAAGTGGTGCGCACCGCCCGGCTGGGTCCGAGATCCAGGGTGAAGCGCTCCCTGCTCCAGTCGCAGGAG
>JASLXN010000037.1 GCA_030740315.1 Dehalococcoidia bacterium
CTCCGTCATGGAAGCGGTACAAGCATACGCCACCGCCGGTGAGGTGGGCGATCTTTTTAGGGAGGTCTTCGGCGTCTGGAAGACCCCACTTCCAGTGTAATCTACAGGCGGTTCCGCAGCCATTTTGATGCCCACTCGTTCACGCGTGGTATAACATATCTGGGAGGAATTTGCCCCCAGCGGCTTGTCCGCAAATAAGGGCTTAAATGCCATACCGCTACCGCCGGTTTCGACGCAATGATTTTGGCGTTAAGCCCTCCCCCACCTACAGGTTGACAGACCCCATTCAGGCGGAATATAAACAAGGTCGTACCAGCGGGACACACGATTTAGGTGAATATATGGCAAGGGGGGCGGTAATGGCGACGGAGCAAGGCGTCCTGAGCGGCACCAGGGTTATCGACCTCACCAGGACTACTGCGGGGTTGTTCGCCACCATGATTATGGGGGATATGGGTGCGGAGGTCATCAAGCAAGAACCCCGGGAAATTACGCCTCGAACCCTGGGGCGTTTCGTCACCAGTGAGCGCAAGGTGGGCAACGAGGACCTGCGCACCATCCAGACCTACCGGAACAAAAAAGCCTCATTCTGGATATCAAGAGCACGCAGGGCAAAGAGGTCTTCTACGACCTGGTGCGCGTCTCCGATGTGGTAATAGACAACTACCGCCCCGGGGTTATGGAGGCGCTGGAGTTGGACTATGACAGACTCCATGAAATCAACTCCCAGATAGTATCATGCTCCATCACCGGCTTCGGGGCCAGTGGTCATCACCACAAGCGCCCCGGCTTTGACTACATAGCCCATACTATGACCGGGCTGATGACGCGGACGGGGTAACCGGACAGGGACCCCCTGTTTCCGGGTGTGCCTATTGTGGACATAGGCACCGGGATGTTCGCCGTTCACGGCATCCTCGCCGCCTTGTATGCACGGCAGCACACCGGCACCGGTAGAAGGGTGGAGACCTGCCTGCTGGACACGGCCCTGTCTTTCCTTTATATATACCGACGGCGTCTACTACCTCAACCGGGAGAAGGAGCCACCCCCAATGGGAACCAAGCACTGGGCGCTCCCCATACCCGGTGTCTACCGCACATCCGATGGCCATATCATGGTGGCCGCCATTACGCCGGATCAGACTCACAACCTGCTGCGAGCGTTGGGGCGGGAAGACCTGATAGAAGACGTCAGGTTTGATTCCGCCGAGAAACGGGTGAAAAACCGCCGTGAACTTCAACCCATGGTGGATGAGGCGTTTCGCACCCACACCACGGCCCACTGGCTGGAGGCCCTGGAAAGGGCGGATGTGCCCTTCTCCCCGGTGAACAGCATGGCGCAGGCCTTCGCAGATCCTGGTGTTCAGGAGAGGGACATGGTAGCTACAGTACAATACGGTGACACTCCCTACCGCATAATTGGCAACCCCATCAGGGTATCTGGCTCACCACGCCATTACTCACCGCCCCCACAGTGGGGGGAGCACACCGGCGAAATCCTGTCCTCAATTCTTGGCTACACGAATGAGAAGGTGGAATCGCTACGGGACAAGAAGGTCATTTAAGCAATGTGTAGCACGACATCTTAGGGTTGACATCACCTACACCACGGCGCAAAATAAACACTTAATGTTTTTAAGAAAGGCAAGGGCAAGGGACCGTTGAGTAAGTTTACAGAAGTTATTAATGGGCGTCACGAATACGCCCGGCAATGGAAGGAGCGCACCGGAGGCAAGGTAATAGGCTACCTCTGCACCTATGTTCCGGAGGAGGTGATTTACGCAGCCGGGATGCTACCGGTGCGCATTATGCCCAGCCATCAGCCACAGGATGTTACCGAGCCTCACATCTTCAGCATGTTCTGCCCTTACTCTAGGGGGTGTCTGGCTGAGGGGCTCGCGGGCAACTATGACTACCTAGACGGTATCGTCCACGCACATGGCTGCTACCATATCCGGCAGACCTTTGATAGCTGGACACGCCACATCAAACCCTCTTTCTCCCATTACTATTTCATGCCTACCAGAGTAACCGAGGATAGTGCCAGCAGCCACCTGCCCCGAGAGTTAGCGGGCATGCGCTCCTCCCTAGAGAAGTGGTCGGGCAAAAAGATAACTGATGCCGACCTGAAACGGGCTATTGAAGTATACAACACCAACCGCAAACTCCTGCTCCAAATTTATGAGACCAGGCAGGCAGAAAGCCCACCACTGTCCGGAGCCGAGTCCATGGAGGCAGTCCTGGCTGGAATGCTTATGGACAAAATAGAGCACAACAGTCTGCTTGAAGAGCTGGCCAAGTCACTCCCCGAACGGAACCGCGTAGTAAATGACCCCGTGCGGCTGATGCTGGTGGGCAGCGAGATGGACGATGCCGACTTCCTGAGGCTAGTGGACTCGCTGGGGGGAGAGACAGTTATCGACGATAACTGCGTGGGCACCCGCTATTTCTGGACCCTCGCCCCTAACCACAGTGACCCATTGGAGTCCATATCCCGTCGCTACCTGGACAGGCCACCCTGTCCTTTATACGACATGAAAGGGCACCTGCGGCTGGACCATATCAAGGAACTGGTCAAGAAATGGAGGGTGCAGAGCCTTATAATAACCCTGATGAAATTCTGCGACCCACATGAGTATGATGTGCCGGAGCTGGAGAAAGCGTTCAAGGAGATAGGCATTCCCACCCTTGTTCTGGAGAGTGACCTCGTCCTGCCTGAAGGGCAGTTCCGCACTCGGGTGGAGGCCCACCTGGAGATGCTAAAAATGGGGGTTGACTGAAATACCGTAAGGGGCATTGTTAAGGGGCATTGTAAGGAGGCATTATGGCAGTAGCATGGGAGACAAAACCTTTAGAGTGCTGGGGTAAGCTCAGAGAGTTGAGACGCCAGTTCGTCACTGAGATGTGGACGGCCAAGGAGCGGGGGGATTTGCTTATGATGGGGGGCACCGGCCCCCTACATGCCCTGCCCGCCGGGCTGGGCAAGTTCCACTTCTTCGGCGGCTTGGGGCCCAACTTCGGCCGTATTATGGACGACTTTCCACTGCTCACCAAGTGCATCGAGCTCTCGGAGCAAATGGGCTACGGACCTGATACCTGCTCCACCCTGAGGTGCACCCTCGGCTCAATGTTCCTTGGAGAATTTGACCTGAACCCCCGCACGGGCGAACGCCTCAAGGCAGACTTCCTGCTGGAAAACCAAGTGTGCCAGGCCCAGGGCAAGACTGCCCAACTCTGGCATGAATATACCGGGGTGCCCAACTTCTTGATAGAGATGCCACCAGACATGCAGCGTGCGGATTACATGATTTCCCAAATGGACGAGGCTATAGAGTTCATGCAGAAGTCCACTGGGCTAGAGTACAACGATGAGTGGCTCATAGAGGCAGTCCAGAACGAATGGGAGGTCCGGGTGCTGTGGGCAGAGCTGAGCATGTTGCAGAAAGCCACCCCGGCCCCGCTGAAGCAGAAGAACCTCTTCTCCTTCAACACCATCCTGTGGCGTGGCGGACGGCACCGCAGTGAATCTGTAGACTTCCTGCGCTTGGCCCTGGCGGAGGTGCAGGACAGGGTGGCCAACAAGATTGCCGGCTTCCCTAACGAGAAGTGCCGGCTGTTCCACGAGGCCGCCGCTACTTGGTATAAAAGCCCCGTACTGAGCTACCCGGAGCGCTACGGCGCCGTATTCATCGGCTCCCACCAGATATTCGCCGGTCAGGGGGCCTTTGCCATAGAGGATGACGGCACCTGGACGGTGGCTCCTAGGCTCAAAGATATAGACCTGAAAGTCAAGGACCGCGCCAGCGCCCTGAAGGCCCTGGCCCTCCTCTATTTGCAGTATTCCCCCGGGACCGCCGGTTTACTGTGCCTGGAGAACCGGGTGGAGGGCCGTGCCAAGCTGGCAGGGGACTACCAGGTGAACGGCGTGGTAATCAACAATGACCGCGGCTGCCGGGGCACCTCAGTGGGCAACATGGAGAGTATTCTGGCCTTGAAGAAGGTCGGGATCCCCGTAATCTCCTACGAAGGCAATGTCACCAACCCCCGTGAGTTGGACGCCAATGAGTATATGCGCCGCCTGGACTCCTTCCTGGAGAGCCTCGGCCTGAGTCCACTCTACGGGGAATCCACGAACGATACGGACGATGAGGGTGGCGGCTCCGGCCATTAGCCTAATCCTAACCCTCAATCAGATTTGCACAACTGGCCCCGGAATGGCTAACCATTCCGGGGCAGTTAACGTTGCAGGGGGTAAGCATGAGCAAGATGTCGGCGGGTATGGCAGTGGTAGAATGCTTACGGGCTGAGGGAATACGGCACATCTGCGGGGTTGCCGGGTCTAGCTACCAGGAGGTGCTGGACTCCCTTTACGGGCGGGATGATATCCAGTTCATAGGCACCCGGCATGAGCAAGGCGGCGCTTTCATGGCGGTAGGCTACGCCCAGGCCCTGGGAAGCCCCTCCGTTTGCATGGCCACCAACGGCCCCGGATCAACCAATCTGGTCACCGGAATAGCGGGGGCTTTGATGGGACATAGCCCGGTGGTGGCTATCGTAGGCGGTATTTCAATGGACCACATGGGGCGGGATGCCATCCAGGAGATAGACCAGATATCTCTGTTCAGGCCCATCACCAAGTTGGCCATTCAGATAAACAGGGCGGAGCGTATCCCAGAATTGCTACGCCACGCCTTCAGGGTAGCCACCACCGGCAAAATGGGCCCAGTGCTGGTGGAAATCCCTCGTGATCTCCTGAATGTCCAGGAGATGGAGGCAGATGTCCAACCTCCAGCCAAGTACCGCGTACCCCAGGCCCCGGAGGGAGACCAAGAGCAGGTCCGTGCGGCAGCCGAGATCCTCCGGCAGGCACGCTTCCCAGTGGTGGTGGCCGGTGGGGGAGTGAAATGGTCCCAGGCCGCCCAGGAGGTGCTGCGTCTGGCGGAGCTACTGGCCGCACCCATAATCAACTCTTACGGCCACAACGACGCCGTCCCCAACAACCATCCTCTTTACATCGGCCCCTTGGGCCGGGCCGGCGCACCCGAGGCCGCAGAGGCCCTGCAACAGGCAGATGTGGTGCTGGCCGCCGGCACTAGGCTGGGACAGTTTACCACCTTTTTTGAGCACCGCCACCTGCCGCGGGAGGCCCGGTTAATCCAAATAGAGATTGACGGCAAGGAAATAGGTAGGAACTTCCCGGTGACAGCAGGCATACAGGGTGATGCCAGGGCGGTATTAACCGCCCTGCTCCGCATTCTAGGAGAAGAGTCGCCACTGCCAGGAGGAGAGGAGCGTCGACAAATTGCCTTAGGACTCAAGGAGCGCCGCCAGAGGCGGCTGGATGCGGAGACCGAGCCAAGCACCCAGCCACTGAAGCCACAACGGGTGTTCCACGAACTCCGCCGGGTGGTGCCCCCCCAAGCGGCAGTGGTGTTTGACGCCGGCGCCGCCACCGGCTACGGCTATGACCGTCTCCCGTTTACCGATACCGGGTCCTTTTTCTGCTCCCTGGAGTTGGGTTGCGTTGGCTCGGGGCTGCCTATGGCACTGGGGGTAAAGCTGGCCCGTCCGGAGTGTCCGGTAGTATGCATCAGCGGCGACGGCGGCTTCATGATGAACTCTCAGGAGATGGAAACTGCCGTACGGCATGGCATAGCGGTGGTTAATATCGTGCTCAACAATAACTGCTGGGGAGCAGAGAAAGCCTACCAGAAACACCTCTACGATGGCCGGTACGTGGCGGCGGATATTACCAACCCCAGGTTTGACCGTTATGCTGAACTGTGTGGTGCCCTGGGGTTTTATGCTGAGTCCCCCAGGGAAATAGCCAACTCAGTACACGAAGCCCTGGCATCCGAGCGGCCGGCGGTGATTGAGGTGCCCATAGACCCCGAGGAGCTCCCTTTCCCCGCCCGTGCCGATGTCTTCCGCCATAGGCTGCGCTGAGCCAGGGCCTTTAAGGCCCCCGCTGTGCTGAAGCTGCTCTCACAGCGGAAGATATTTTACGGCTGGCGGGTTGTGTTGGCCTGCTCCGGTATATCCCTGTTGGGCAGCGCCAGCTACATGTATGGGTTCACTGTTTTCTTTCTGCCGCTAAGCGCTGACCTGAACTTGAGCCGAGCTGCGGCCTCTCTGGTATTCTCCACTGTCCGGTTGGAGGGTGGCTTAGGCGGCCCAGCGTGCGAGGGGTTATCTCTCGGGGTTCAATCTTGATAACATCAGCCCCCATATCAGCCAGGATGGTCACGCCGTAAAGTCCGGCCGTGGTGCGGGTGAGGTCAATTACCCTGACGCCTTCCAGAGCCCTCGTTGCTTGTGGCACTGCCCCTGCCTCCTTGTCGGGTTTCAGCCTATAGCGCCTTCATCCTTGAGTTGCGCCACCTCTTCCCAGGTGTAGTCCAAGTCTTCCGTGAGCACTTCTTCAGTATGCTGCCCCAGTTCCGGCGCCTCCCGTACAGGGCCGGAAGGGGTCTGGCTGAATTTGATTGGCGTATTGACGAATTTCACCTTGCCGAGTGTGGGGTGGTCAAAGTCCGTGAGGTAGTTGTTCAGTAGTACTTGAGAGTCCGTCATAACCTCGCCAACCTCCAAGACTGGCGAATAGGCGAACTCTGCACCTTTCTCCTCAAACCGGGCCAGCCATTCATCCCTAGTGCGGCTCAGGAAGAGTTGGTTAAGAATTTCAATAAGCTCAGCGTAGTGTTCCCGCCTACCACCCAAGGCGGAGGCGAAGCGTGGGTCATTCTCCAACTCTTCCATACCCATTAACTGGCAGAATTGGGGCCAGAAACGATCCGACTGGGGTTCTGCCAGCAGCAGCCATTTGCCATCACCGCACTTGTAGTGATTGCCCATGGGGTTTCGGGCACGCTTCTGCGAGTGGCGGGCGTGAGGCCTGCCCCGGAGCGAGGCCACATTCAGGCCAATGCCCTGCAAGTGCAGAGCGCTTCCCATCAGGGAGACCTCCACCTTCTGGGAGATGCCCTGCCGCTCCCGGGCCAGTAAAGCAGCCAGAATAGCATATGCCAACATGGTAGCGCCCATCTGGTCACACGGTGCCCCCACCACCTGCACGGGGCCCTCCGTGTCCCGGTCTCCCATCATCCACATCATGCCTGTACGGGCCTGGGCTATGGTATCAAAGCCCCGCTCGTCGCCCATGGGGCCTTCCAGGCCGTAGGCACTGTTTATGGCGTAAATGAGCCTGGGATTGTGCTTGATCATGGTGTCATAGTCCATTCCCACTCTTTTTAGCACATCGTTGCGGTAGTAGTTGGTGTAGAAGACATCAGCCTGTTTCACCAGCTTGTAGACAATATCCCGCCCCTTCTGCTGGGTGAGGTCTACGGTGATGCCTCTCTTGTTCCGGTTAGCCAGCTCAAAGGTTGCCAGCCGCCCATCCGCAAGGGTCATAGCATCCCCGTGCATCTGGACCATGCCCCTCATGGGGTCACCACGCACCGGCTCCTCTATTTTGATTACCTCCGCCCCCAGATCCCCTAACATATAGCCAGCGGCAGGACCGTTATGGAACCCCGCCCATTCAATAACTTTTATCCCCTCCAGTGCACCAGGCAAATATCACCTCCGGGTCTCGAAAAGTATTGCTACTAAAGATAGAGAGCCGTAGCAGTTTTGTCAAGCGGATATCCCCAATAAGAGTTACTATGCTCCATCGTTCTCTCAGCGACGTGGTGCTAAACCTGCCACCTTATTTGAGCCATGAATACAATAGCGCCCCCCCACTCCGGGGACTGCAGATATGAGGGGATCCCACAGCTAAAGTCCCAAGATGAGAGTACACAAGATGCATTATTTCGTTGCGCTAACCACCTCCACCGTTTATCACACCAACCATACGCCGATGGACCGAGAGGGGACACCCGCCGAGATTCCTCTGCCATCTCATTTCTGTTGATTTCCGCCAGCCCCTGCGCCAGCCGGGGTAGCTCCCAATTTGTTGCCTAATTTGCCTCGGCCTCGGGGGGCTGGTCACCCCCTTCCGGCAACCCTGTATCCTGGGGCAGCCCCGTAGCTGATGAACTTGCCTCGTCCAGAGACCCCATCCCCAGTGGCCACCGGGACTCCGGCCCAGGGGCGGAGGACCCTTACCGGGAAGCCCTGTTGCCTCATGCCCACCGTTCTCCCCGGTAGACACAGCGCCGTCTGAAGCGTTGTCCTCCGGCGAGTCCAGTATCCCAATTGTGCTGCCCGAAGAGGAGGGGGCCTTCCCCCTCTTCTGCCTGAACGGCCATAGCCGAGATAGGTACAGCTTTCTACAGAAAACCTTCCGCCCGGAGTCATTCCTCTCATCGGAGGATATCAAAGCGTATGCGGTGCCCGGCGTGCTATCTCTCTGTAGAGGCAGTGGTCACCAGAAGAAGCAGGGATGGCAGCACCAACAGCGCTGCCGCTGCCGCCAGGACAATCATGACGGCGGTCAGGATGCCGTAAGAGGAGAACATCGGCATGGGGGCAAAGGCCATGATAGTAAAGCCCAGCACACTGGTGGCCGCCGACGCCACCAACGCCGTACCGGTACCTTGAGACGCCTGGTGCAGTGCCTGTACTTTGTTGGCCGCCCGCGGCAATTCTTCACGATAGCGCTGTGTCATATGGATGGAGTAGTCTATGCCCACGCCTATGGATACAGCTGCAATGGTGGCGGTGATAAAGTTGAGGCCGAAGCCGAACAGGTACATAAACGCATACAGCCAGGCCACAACCAAGCCGATGGGTATGATGGTGACCACGGCAAACCGCAGTGAGCGCATGGCGGCGACGGCGGCCGAGAAACAGGCGACAAGAGCCACAATGAAGGCCAGCCTCAGGCCGGCAGTGGTGGCGTCCAACCCAGCCTGGCGAGTATAGGGGGAGCCAGTAAGGCCCACGAAGGATATGGTTGGTTCGGCCTCAAGCACTTGGGTTTCCCGGGTTAAAGCGTCCCGAGACCCTATGACTTTGGTCTGCTCCCGGGTGCCCGGAATGCTCAGCATGATACTGGTTGCGTCCTCCTGCGCACCTGTTGAATCATGGAAGAGCGTCTCTGCTACTTCAAGGGCATCGTATATGTTCTGGGTCGTGCTCTTGGGTACCCCGTTTGCCGAGATGTAATCATATATAGCGGAAAGCTGCTCCCGTAATTCGGGCCTACGGAGCTCCTGCCCTCCATGACTAAAGGTGCTGATACCGTCTTCGGCTGTTATCGATACCCCGGAGGCCTGCTCTATCTGCTCCTGGGCATAAGGGGAGCCCATTACCTGATCCAGTACAGAGAATAAAGTCCTGCCCCGCACGACGGCCTGGCCGTCCGTATTCTTGGCAACATAAGGGTTGTCCGCCATGCGCTCTACGAACCGCTGTATAGCCATCAGCGATGCCGGATTGGCCAGGTCACCGCGTATATAGATTAAGGCGGGTTCACCACCCGTATCGCCCACATGGTCAGCCATCCTGTCCAGGCCTATGGCGAAGTCTGAATTTCCACGGAAGAACTCCTTCACATCAAAGGTTGCTTCCATCTGGAAGGCAAAATAAGCGGCCACCACTGTGAACAGGGCCGTCAGTGGCAGCACTATAAGCCGCCAACGGGCCAGCGCCACAACCAGCACAGCTAGTGGGGAGGGCTGCGGTACGCCAGCCGGACCCGGTGGAGGGTTCTCCAGCCCGTGTGATACATTAGCATTAGCCCGCCAGGCATCCAGCCGCATCAGGGCCAGTGGGACAGCCAACCCCAAAATAATAAACCCCGCCACAATGGCCAGCCCCGCCCCTATGCCAAACCCGACCACTGTTTCAATCTCTGCCACGGCGTTGGAAAGGAAGGCGACGGCATCGGTTACCATGGCCAACGCCAAGGGAACCAGTACCCCAGCCATGCCTATCCTGAAGGCCTGCCGCGGCGGCAGCCCAGCACCGCGCTCCTCGCGGTAGCGGTTGACGGCGTGGATGGCGAAATTGGCCCCCAGCGATATCATGGCGATAGGCACTATGAAGTCCAGTGTGGTGGAGGAGTTCAGACCGACTAGGTTGGATAGGCCCTTTAGCCAGACAATCATGAAAGCTAGGCCCAGTCCCGTTAGCAGGATTACACGGGCAGACCACAGGCTGGCTCCAACCACAATGAGTACCATAAAGAATGTAGCGAATATAAACGGGACGGCGGTGCCCACCTGATCCGCTGTCTCCAGCCCAACATCAATCGCTATGCCCCATAGCTGATAGGCGCTCTCCTCCCCGCCCAGTTCGGCCTGCACCTTCCGGTTGAAGTGCTCCTTGCCCTCGCTGACCGGGTCGGTGGTGGCGCCAAGCCTCAATGCACCCCCCCCCAACTTTTCGTTGTCCGCCACGATGATTATAAGCATTGCCGGTGCAGTCCAGTAGTCTATCTGCCGTCCCAGGACTGTTCTACGCTCAACCGTCTTCTGCTGGGAGAGAAATTTCAGCAGGCCCCTAGTTTGGGGGTTTCCAAGCACCACAGAAACGGCATATTTCACCTGCTCATCGGTGGCATGCTCCAAGTCCGTGTTCAGCAACGGGTACTTT
>JASLXN010000038.1 GCA_030740315.1 Dehalococcoidia bacterium
TGGATGCCGTTGTAGACCCAGCCTTTGCCGTGCACTTCAGCCGTATGGGCGGCTTAGCTGTCCTCAACTTGGAAGGGGTGCAGTCCCGCTATCAGAACGCCGAAGAGGTAATACAGGAGATGGTCCAAACTACCATGGGCGATGTGACCAGGGTGCTGCAGAAGGTCTACAGCGAGCCTATCAAGGAATCACTGGTGGGTGACAGGGTGCGGCAGATAAAAGAGGGGGGGGGTATTTGCGGCGTGGCCATGACCCCGTCCAACACCAAGCGCCTCTCTGTGGTGGCCGCCGAGGCGGGGGCGGATGTGGTGGTGGTTCAGTCCACAGTGACCACGGCCCGCCACATCTCCAAGAGCTACAAGGGGCTGGTTTTCTCGGAGTTGCGCCACTCGCTGCCCCTTAACATCCCCATTGTGGTGGGCAACTGCGTGACCTACCGAACGGCGCTGGAGTTGATGCGTAACGGGATAGACGCCGTGATGGTAGGGGTGGGGCCCGGGGCGGCCTGCACCACCCGTGAGGTGACGGGGGTTGGGGTGCCCCAGGTGACCGCCACCATAGAGTGCAGCGCTGCCCGGGAGCAATACTTTAAAGAAACCGGCCGGTATGTGGCCCTCATCACCGATGGCGGTATCCGCAACGGTGGCGACCTATGCAAAGCGATGGCCTGTGGGGCGGATGCAGTTATGCTGGGCTCTACCTTGGCCCGCGCCCAGGAGGCACCCGGCCAGGGATACCACTGGGGAATGGCCAACCCTCACCCTGCCCTGCCCCGGGGCACTCGCATCAAAGTAGGCACCACCGGCTCTCTGGAACAGGTCCTTTTTGGGCCCACGGTGGTGACAGACGGCACCCAGAACTTGGTGGGTGCACTGAAAACAGCCATGGGTATGTGCGGTGCCTTCACCATCAGGGACATGCAAAAAGTGGATGTGGTTATTGCCCCCTCCATCAAAACAGAAGGCAAGAACTATCAGCTTTCCGGAGCCCGGTAGCCACTCCCGGAGAGGAGAGAGAGCATGAGCGCCGGCGCCAACCCGTTTCAAGAGCAGCTTCGCCTGTGGGATGGTGAAGAGTTGGTGGCCAGTATGGATCTTTCCTCCGCAAGCCATGTAGATCTGACAAACCAGCGGGTTATCGTATGGCAGAGGTCCGGGGGTTTGGAGCGCGTGACCCCGGTAAAGCTTTCCGATGTCACGGATGTGGAGCTTCAGGAGGAGGGCCAGCCGTTGTGGCACCTGCTGGGTGCGGTGGCCCTGGCCGTAGCAGGTGGGTTTCCGCTGGCATATGCCACCGCATGGCTCCCCGTCCGAGGGGAGGGCAATAGCACAGTACTGACGGTAGCCATGGGCGTAGTTGGCCTAGGCCTGGTTGTGGCTGGACTGGTGTTACTCAGCAGTTGGTTGAGACGGGTGCTATTCCCCGGCACCCAACTTGTGCTCCGTGGCGCCCCGGAGTTGAGGATTAATGTCAGTTCCGAGGCTGTCAGCGCCGCCCACGAAATAGTGTACCACATCCGCAATCTCAAAAGCCCCGTCACCGTCATTTAGTTCCTTTTTGCCGCTTCGGTTCGTAGTCGTTTACTTCTCTGGCGCTATTGCCGCAATGCAGGTAGAAGGCCACTAACCCTCGGCCGGGTACCGCTCCGGGAAGGCCAAGGAGCGGCCGTAGTCGGACATCCCGTCCGCCCCCAGCCAGCGGTGCTGCGGCCCCTGGCGCAGTATCATGGGATGGTAGGCCTTGGGGTCAACCACTGCATCTATAACAGCTGTCTTGCCCGAAGCGAAGGCACGCTCCAGGGCGGGGCGCACCTGGGCCGGCTCCTCCACCCGCTCGGTATGGCAGCCCATTGCTGCGAAGAGATGGTCGTAGCGGGTGGGGGTAATGCGCTGGGGGTTGCCCCGGCTGCCATCCGCCAACAGGAAGTCCTCTCCCCAGAACATCTCCACCGCCGCCCCCGCCCAGGAACTGTTGTTGAATATCATGTAGACCACCGGTTGCTTGTAGCGCACCGCCGTCTCCACATCAAAACCGCCGATGCCGATGCCGCCATCGCCCATCATGACAAAGACCTGCTTGCCAGGGCGAGCAAGTTGTGCGCCTATGCCCATGCCCACCCCGTGGCCCACGGTAACCCATTCGCCGGTATCCACAACCTGCCCGGAGAACCGGGAGCGCACCCTCTCGGTCAAATAGGCGCTGCCGGTAAAGGCGTCAAAGATAAAGGTCGCCTCCGGGTCTAGGAAGTTCACCACCTCATGGGAGAGATAGCTGGGGTGGAGTGGCTTGCGGGAGCCGTACTTCTCAATATCGTTAGCCAACCGGAGGGCTTCGGCCTGCTTGCGGGACTGCACCTCCTCCAGCCACTTCTCCCTGGGCGGAGGGGTCTTTGCCAAGGAGGCAGCGCATTCGGCCATCTGGCCCAGCACATGCTTGCTGTCCCCTATCAGGGCCAACTCTGTGCGCACCGAGGTATCCACATCCGCCTCACCGCGGTGTAGCTGGATGAAGCGCGTATTGCCCCCCCACCTGCCATAGTCCTCCAGGTAGCCCAGGCTGAGGCCGATGAGCAGGGCCACATCCGCCTGCTTCAGAATAGCGCCCCGGGCCCGGCCGTAAAAGGCCAGGGGGTGCCCCTCCGACACCGCACCCCGGCTGGACCGACGGGTAATCACGGGGATGTTCAGGGACTCCGCCAGCCTCCGCAGCTCCTGGGCAGCATTATCCCAGTGCACCGACTCGCCGGAGACCAGCACAGGCCTCTCGGCGGCCAGGAGCAACTTCACCGCGTCTTCCACGGCGTTGGGGTCTGCGGCGGGGGATGAAGGGGGCCGTCTGAGTGCGCCGGATAGATTCCACCACTGGTCTCCCGACGTGGCCTGGCGTGTCACCAGGTTATCCGGTATCTCCAGCACCACCGGCCCCTGGGGATATGAGGTGGCCTCCTGCACCGCCCTGCGGGTCATGTGTGCAGCCATACGGGTATCTATCAGCCGGTTGGTCCATTTTGAGACCGGTCTGAGAACCTCGGCAGCGAAGGAGGCGGCCCCAGCCCCCTTCTCCTCGCACAGGGTGGGGTGTTGGTTCACCACGCATACCATGGGGATGCGGTTGTTGTAGGCCATGGTAATGCCGTTGGAAGCGTTGGTGTACCCCGGCCCGGCGAAGAGGAAGCAGGCACCAAAGGTGCGGGAGCACCGAGCGAAAGCATCAGCGGCAAAGGGGGCGGACTGCTCATGGCGCATGTGCACCACCCTTATGCCCTCCTGTGAGGCCCCCTTCATAACGGCGTAGTTGCTACCCCCCACTACCCCGAAAATAAACTGTGCCCCCTCTTCCCGGAGCACCCGGGTTACTGTGCGGGCGGTGGTCATTCTTTCATCGGACATCTTATTCCTCCAGTGGCAACTTATAATCTGAGACCGAGGAAGTCAACCTCCTGTGTAGGGTCATGGGACGACCGTTTTCTTTTCCACCCACCCACCCGAGAATTAATCTGGGGGGCAAAACCACCCAGACCCCCAGGTAATAGCGGGGCCGGGCCCGTGCTTCGTTTCGGAAATCAGCGTTACAATCAACAACCAGATACTCTTGCGGGGTTTACACTAAGCATCGCGAGCGTGCTCGGGGTGACAACATGCGCATGCTATTCTCTCCGAAAGACTCCGGACTCCTTCGGAGAACACAACGAAAAATCTCGTTATCGCTTTATTACGCAACCAAGCACTATGTCGGGGCGCAGCGAGCAGTGCCCCGTAAGTCATCGGGCAAACAATAGCCGGTAACAATCTCCCTTTAGCAATATCTATGTGTTCGCTCGCCCGAAGAGGAGATAGGCCGGGTATCCGACTATCAGGGGGAAGGGAAGGGCTATTGGGATACGCAGCAGGGCCACCTTAGGTCCCAGGGAGGCGAACTCTCAGGGAATGCGGGCCACCGCCAGCAGTCCCCACCCAGTGGCGAAGGCCGCCACGAGGCCGATACCGACCCTGGCCCGGGGTATAGCCGGCGCTATGGGGCAGGCCACATGCAGTTGCCATAGCCACCATTACCAGGCTGGATATAAGCATTATGGCCTCCTCACCGGTCTGCCTGTTGCTTGGCCTCCTGCCACAGGGACTCCAGCTCATCCATAGAAAGATGTTCCAGTCGCCAGCCTTTCCCCTGACACGCCGTTTCCATATATGTAAAGCGCTGCCGGAAACGCCATGCCGTCCGGCGTAGAGCGGTCTCGCCATCAATTTCAAAGTGCCGGCACAGGTTGACCAAGCTGAACAGTAGGTCTCCAAACTCATCCTCGCGCTCCTGGGGGGAGGCTGCTCGCTGTAGTTCCGCAATCTCCTCAGACACCTTGTCCAGCACCCCTAGTACGTCCTGCCAGTCGAAGCCGGCCCGGGCAGCCCTGGACTGTAGCTCTTGGCTCTGGGCCAAGGCGGGCATATGCCGGGGCACCCTATCCAGCAATGATCCTCCTTTTTCCTTCTGCTTCAGCCGATCCCAATTGTCCAGCACATCCTGAGGGCTATCGGCCTGGGTTGAGCCGAAGATGTGTGGGTGGCGGTGCACCAGCTTGACCGAGATATCCTCAACAACATCCTCTATGGTGAACTCCCCCTCTCCAGCGGCGATTTCAGCATGGAGGAGGACCTGCATCAGGATGTCACCCATCTCCTCCCGAATCCCGGCGGAATCCCCACGGTCTATGGCGTCCAAGGCTTCGTAGCACTCCTCCAGCAGGTTGGGGGCCATCGAGCGGTGGGTCTGCTCCCGATCCCAAGGGCAAGTCCGGCGCAGCCGGGAGACGATGCGTTTCAGGTGCGGGAAGCCACCCTGTCCGGTGGGCATCTATACCAGTGGGGCGGCGCCGGGAATATGCTCCTTGGGGTGCACTAGGCGCATGTGGAAAGAATCATGCGGGCACTTGAGCACGCAAAAACCGCAGCCCCAGCACTTCTCCAGATCTACGGCCACCACCTCCCCACCGCCCTGGGCAGACCGGGGGCCTATGGCATCAAAACTACAAACGCTCAGGCACGGCTTATCCAGACAGCCCAGGCAGTGCTCGGTATCGGAAAGCTCCGCTTCAAAGCGGCTGGGGGAAATCCGCTTTTGTAGGGGCACCCCGTGTTCCAGGGTTGGACGGATCATGACGCAACAGCAGCTACAGCAGTTGCACATATAGCGGGACTGCATGAAGTTGGAGTTCATCCAGATATGCACTTGGCCGTGGTCTGCCGCCCTGTCCACCACCTCTACTGCCTCCCAGGGGGTAAGGCGTTGCGCCATCCCGCGGGACAGTGAGTACTCGGCCGCCCAGCCAAAGAGGAAGCAGGTGTCCAGGTGGGTCCCGCAAAGCTGAGCCTGTAGCCGGCAGGCGCAAGGGTGGGTGGCGATAAGTTCCTGCGCCCGCATCAACTCCCCGATATCCTCGCAGGCCAGCAGGTCAGGGTGCCCTTGAATGGCCCGCAGAGCGGGTACCACCCGGTCAAAGGGCTGAGGGTGCTCCGAATACTCTTTGGCAAGCTTGGGGTACCACTCCTCCCTGATAAAGTCGTCCCAAATACCCACCATACGATCGCGGGAGCCTTTGAGATCCCCCTCGGCCATGGTGTAGGTCCACAGCAGCCCGGTGCTGTTCCAGAAGCGATATCCCTGCCGCCCGGTGATGTCCTTGGCATTGAT
This sequence comes from Dehalococcoidia bacterium, assembly GCA_030740315.1. Classification (GTDB taxonomy): domain Bacteria; phylum Chloroflexota; class Dehalococcoidia; order JACVQG01; family JAHKAY01; genus JASLQE01. The sequence goes on from JASLXN010000038.1 coordinate 5,683, forward strand.
TATGCCCCGTTGAAAGAGATTGTCCAACTCCTGGAGCACACCTCCCTCGCCCATCCCCAGCCGGGAGGCTATCTCGTCCGGTGGTGAGGGGAGCTCGGCCACGATGCGGGCCTGTAGAGGTGTCATCAACTCGGACAGAACCCGCTTGTAACGGGAGGAGCACCCACACTCATGGCGCTGGGCTAGCGTCTCGTAGCTATCTTCTGTGCTCAACGGCTCTCCAGTTGTAGGCTGGTGCTATGCAACCCGCTGGGCGGGGATGTGCTCCAGAGATCTCGCCAGCTTCATGCTGATGGACTCCGGGTCGCACTTGAGCACGCACACGCCACAGCCCCAGCACTTCTCCGCATCAATCTGGGCCTTCAGCTTTTTGGAGCCAGGCACCGTGGTCATGGTAATAGCGTCAAACTGGCAGCGGTCTACGCAAATCTGGCAGCCAGTGCAGCTCTCCTGGTCCAAAACAGCTTCAAAGCGGCTCTTGGCCGCCCGTTTCTCCACCGATACATCGTGCTGGAGCATCGGCGTCCAGGCTATACAAGCATCGTTTGTGCAGTTGCACATCACGCCGTAGCTGAGCATCTGGGCGTTGACCCACATATGCACCTGACCGTCGTCCTCCACCTTGTCCAAAATCTCCAAGGCCTGGTCCTGAGAGAGCTTGCGACCGGACTTCCTGACGATGGCGTACTCCGCGGAGCGTCCGAACTGGAGGCAGCTATCCAGGATGGTGGCGGTGTGGTGTGCCTGGTAGCGGCAAGAGCACGGGACGGTGGCGATAAGCTCGGCGGCCTTGACGATTTCGCGAATATCGTCAAACTGGGTTACGCCAGCCATACCCTCTATGGACTTATAGGCGGGAATCACCCGGTCAATAGGGTTCTCCCGCTGCGCGTACTCCTGGGCGTAGCGGGGGTACCACTCGTTCTGGGAGAAGTCCTCCCACACATCAAAAAGCTTGTCCCCGAAAATATCGGTGACGAAGTAGCTGGCCTCCGAGGCATCGTGTAGCTGAGTAACCACTCTAGCGAAGCGGGCCCCCTCCATGGTCTCAAAGTTCTTGGGGATGGCCACGCCCTTCCGAAACATGTCCCGGATTTCGGTCTTCACCTGGTCCACCCCGATATTCAGTTTGGCAGCCACATCCTCCGGCTGGGCCGGCAGCTCCCCAGCTATCTGGGCCTGGACGGGAGTCATAAGGGTCTCCATCACCTTGCGGTAGCGGGCCGAGCCGGCGTATCCGTGTTTCTCCATCAGGGCATCATAAGCATCCATGAGTCACTCCTTCTCCGGATGATTTACCCTTGGATTATACCTTTTCCAGCCTGCGAGCGGCAAATCAAGCAGGAGAGCACCAGGACCAGCATAAGCCGAGAGCTGCGGAAGCTGGTGGCGAAGTATGACAACTGATGCGTCAACATTTCACGGTTCAGGAATCCTTAGATATGTCATCGGCCACCATAGGGACATCTATGAGAAAAGAAGGGTAGCAGTTGCCGTACTGAAGGAACGCCTGGTCCGGAGGCCCCCACGTAGACCTGGGCCCCCTCCGCCCAACTGGGTCAGGCGGTGCCGGACATGCGGTGTCGGAGGGCCAACCCACCTCTCAATACTATCTGCTGCAATGCCGGAAATGGAGGCAAGGCAAGATATGCCACTAACCTGCGCGAGGAGTATACACTTTCAGCACTTCAACCAAATAGCTTATAATGTATTGTAACTTTGATACTGGAGGGCAACCGAATCAAATGATTAAGCAGAACTCAGGGCCCATTAATGTAGCCATAATCGGAGTGGGCAACTGCGCCTCCTCCTTGGTACAGGGGGTACATTACTACCAGGATGCCAAAAAGGGGGAGACTATACCCGGTCTCATGCATGTTAACCTGGGAAACTACCACACGAGTGACATACGCTTTGTGGCTGCCTTTGACATAGACCGTAGCAAGGTTGGCCTTGACCTATCGCAGGCCATCTTCACCCCTCCCAATAACACCATGAAGTTCTGCGAGGTCCCCTCGCTGGGGGTAAAGGTGGAGCGAGGCATGACCCATGACAGCATAGGTAAGTACTTGGACGGGGTAGTAACCAAAAGCGACGGGGCCACCGCTAACATCGTCAACATCCTCAAGGAGACACAGGCCCATGTGGTAATCAGCTACCTGCCCGTAGGGTCTGAGATGGCCACCAAGTGGTACGTGGAGCAGATACTTGACAGCGGCTGCGGCTTTATCAACTGCGTGCCGGTGTTCATCGCCCGGGAACCCTACTGGCAGACGAGATTCTCAGAGCGGGGGCTGCCCGTTATCGGCGATGATATCAAGTCACAGGTGGGGGCCACCATCATACACCGGGTACTCACGCGCCTCTTCCAGGACCGGGGAGTCAAGCTGGAGAAGACCTACCAGCTTAACTTCGGCGGCAACACCGACTTCCTGAATATGCTGGAGCGGGAACGGCTGCAGTCCAAGAAGATTTCCAAGACCCAGTCAGTCACCTCCCAACTTGACAGCACCATCAAGCCGGAGAACATCCATATCGGGCCCAGCGACTATGTGCCCTGGCTGGAAGACCGAAAGTACTGCTACATCCGTATGGAGGGCACCGGTTTCGGAATGGCCCCCATAAATGTTGAGCTGAAGCTAGAGGTGTGGGACAGCCCCAACTCGGCAGGGGTAGTCATAGACGCCATCCGCTGCTGTAAGCTGGCCCTAGACCGAGGTATAAAGGGGGCGCTGGTCTCCCCATCATCCTATTTTATGAAGTCTCCCCCTCAGCAGTATGCGGACTCCGCGGCACGGCAGATGGTGGAGGACTTTATCACCGGCAAAAGGGAGCAATGAAGGTCGGCTTAGTCTCGCCATATGACTACAGCTACCCCGGTGGGGTTACCACCCACATCTTTCACCTGGAGCGATGCTTCCAGGAAATGGGCCACGAGGTCAGAATCATGGCCCCTTGCTCCCGGCAGGAGGGCCATGTCAGCACCAACCTCATACGCCTAGGCCAAGCCATTCCTTTTCCCTCAGGGGGATCCTTCGCCCGAATCACCCTGTCCCCAAAGCTCCTGTTCCAGGTAAAAAGGGTGCTGGAGCGGGAGCGTTTTGATGTCATCCACGCCCATGAGCCCCTCACACCCGCCCTACCCCCAATTGTCTTGCAGGAGGCAGAGGTGCCCCGCGTGGGCACCTTTCACGCCTTCCACAGCAAGCCGCGGGGCTACTTCTGGTACAAGCCGGTGCTGGAGCGCTGGTTCCGCCACCTGGACAGCCTTATCGCCGTATCAAAACCCGCCATGGACTTTGTCAGCCGTCACTACCCCGGCGACTATGAGCTAATCCCTAACGGGGTGGACACCAGGTGTTTCTCACCAGAGACCCCCCCGCTGAAGGAGTTGGCCAACGGCAAGCGAAACATCCTGTTTGTGGGCCGCCTAGAGGAGCGAAAAGGACTGGACTGCCTGCTGGAGGCTTACCGCCGCCTCAAGGCCCGATTCTCGGACCTGCGGCTGGTAATAGTGGGGCCCCGCAGCCGACTGGGAAGAGACTATCGGAACATGTCACAGGGCCTAGATGATGTGGTGTTCTCCGGCTCTGTCCCGCTTGACATGCTGCCCCGGTACTACGCCAGTGCCTTTGTGCTATGCGCCCCGGCCACCGGCGAGGAGAGCTTCGGCATGGTACTGCTGGAAGCCATGGCTACTGGCAAACCCGTGGTGGCCTCCCGTATTGACGGCTTTTCCCAGGTGATGACACACGGCCGGGAGGGCCTGATGGTGCCCCCCCAGGACCAGGATGCCCTCGCCGATGCCCTCGCCCATCTGCTGTCCCACCCCGGCCAGGCCAGGGAAATGGGGGAGCAGGGCCGACAGCACGCCCAGGAATACGAGTGGATGAATGTGGCACAGAAGGTGGACCGGCTATACCAGCGGCTGCTGAGTTGAAACTGGCCCAAGTACGACGCCGACTGGTCAGCCCGCTGGCTGACGGCCTTTCCAGCCCCTTGGCCCGTATCGGCATAAGCGCCGATACACTGACGGTGCTGGGCCTGCTGGCCTCGGTAAGTGTGGGTCTGCTGGTATATCAGGGTATGCTGGTAACCGCGGGCCTTGTTTTTCTGGTGGCGGGGGTTTTTGACCTGCTGGACGGGGCGCTGGCCCGGCGGTTGGGCCAGCCCACGCGCCTGGGTGCCCTGCTGGACTCTACCCTGGACCGCCTGGGGGAGGCTGCGGTGTTCCTGGGCATCCTCCTGTTTTTCTTGGGGGAAGGCGATGATTGGGGGGCTGCCCTCACCCTGAGTGCCCTATCTGCGTCCTCCCTGGTAAGCTATATCAAAGCGCGGGGGGAAGGGTTGGGGCTGGAGTGTGGGGTGGGGCTGTTCACCCGGCCTGAACGGGTCATCGTTATCATCCTGGGCCTCTTCCTGGACCAGCTTCTTATAGCTGTGGGCCTTATCACCCTCCTCTCGCTGCTGACCGCGGCCCAGCGGTTCCTGCACCTGAGACGGGCTGCCCGAAGCTGAATGGGGGGTTAACTACGCTTTATTTGCCCACCCGCCGATGGATGAATTCGGGAACGCTGCACCCCAATATGACTCCTGGGAGGGAAGGATAATCGTTGCCTCCACCATAGACAGGACGTTGTGGGCGGCCAGTGGGGCTCTGAACTGGATTGACAGCAACATG
>JASLXN010000039.1:0-7041 GCA_030740315.1 Dehalococcoidia bacterium
GCTGCTCACCCGTTTAATTTCTACCCACATATCACCATTTCATCATGTCCATTTCGGCCAGGTCCACCGTCTCCCGGCTGCGGTAGAGGGAGAACACTATGGCCAGCCCCAGGGCCACTTCAGCGGCGGCCACCAGCATCACAAACAGGGCAAACACCATACCGGTGATATCCAAACCCCCATACCGGTAGAATGCCACCAGGGTCAGGTTTACCGCATTCAACATTATCTCTATACACATCAGTACGATGATTGCGTTGCGCTTGGACAGGGCACCCACCAAGCCGATGGTGAACAGCACGGCGGAGAGGAGCAAGTATTGCTCTAAGCCTACGCTCATTTCTTCTCCCCCACCAGCACTATAGCCCCTATGACCACTGCCAGCAGCGCCAGGGCGCCTATCTCCAAGGGCAGGATGAACCCGTTTTGCAGGTCAAAAACACTTGCCCCCAGGGCAGCAGTGGCCGGGACCGGCATTTCCGCAGCCTTGTCCGCCCAAGTTGTATTCAGCAAAGACCAAGACACGGCGCCCAAGAGCAGCGCACCCAGCACCGAAGCCGGCAGCCACAGCCGGTTGCCCGGGCTACCGTGGTGCACGTCCCGGGTGAGCATGATGGCCAGCAGCAGTAGCACACCGATGGCACCCACGTATACCAGTATCTGCACCGCCCCCAAAAAGTCAGCCCCCAAGGTGATGAAAAGCCCCGCCACGGCGAAAAAGGCCAGCACCAGAAACAGCCCCGCCCGGAACACATTGGGTATCAGCACCACCGCCAGCGCAGAGACAACCAGCATGGCTGCCAGCACATAGAAAGCCACCGCCTGGAGGTCCACTACCTCTTCGCCCTCGTCTGGCCATAGACCAAGAGCGTCTGCAGTGGCAGCTCAGCCTCCATCTCGGGCCGGCAGTAAGCCGATGGCTGGCGGTCTGCGGACATCTGGAGCTTCTCTTTAGGCAGAACCAGGTCACCCCTGCGGTAAGCGGCCCGCTCATACCCCCGGCCCATATAAAGGGCGTCAAAGGGGCAGGCCTCCACGCACAAGCCACAGAACATACAACGGCCGTGGTCCACCAGGAACTCCACTACCTCATACTTGTTGTCCACCAACTCCTGAGAGGTCGCCAACTCTATGCTGCCCTGAGGACAACTCTTGGCGCAAGTTGCGCAGCCGGTGCACTTTAAGGCGACCCAGACAAGCTCCGGCCCCCGCAGGCGCCGGGATACATCCAGGCGCTGTTCAGGGTACTGCACGGTGATATTGGGCCGGGAGAGCAGGGTCTTGCCAGTAAGGGCCAGTCCCTTGGCCAGCCCTAAACCGAAGCGGTCAAACTTGGACACGGCCACCTCCAAGGCGGAATAGCCCCGACCATACCACTACCAGCACTAGGGCGATGGCAGTGTTTGGGAACAGCAGCCACCACGGCAGCCCCGGCCAGGCCAGGGACTCAGCGGCAATAATGAATATATTTATCAAAGACAGCGGGAACAGGAACTTCCAGGCAAACCCCATAAGCTGGTCCACCCGAACTCGGGGGAAGGTGCCCCGTATCCACAAGATGACCATAAATACCAGGAGAATTTTGACCACCAGCCACAGGACTCCTACTTGAGGGCCGACGCCCCACGGCGCTTTCCATCCCCCCAGGAAAAGTGTGGCGGCGATCGCCGATATACCCACAGTGTAGGCGTACTCCGCCAGATAGAACAGGGCGAACTTCATGCCGGAATACTCAATATGGTAACCGGCCACCATTTCCGACTCGGCCTCCATGAGGTCAAAGGGGGTCCGGTTGAGCTCAGCCGTGGCAGCGATGAAAAAGATGATGAAGCCCAGGGGCTGCATGACGATGAAGGGCACAGCCTGGGCCTGGACGATGCCGGTCAGGGACATTGTACCGGCAGCCAGCACCACCCCAAGTATAGCCAGTGCCAAGGGGATTTCATAGCTTACCACCTGCGCCATAGACCGGAAGGCTGATATGAGGGAGTACTTGTTGTTGGAGCCCCAGGCGGCCATGAACACGCCTATCGTGCTGATAGAGCTAACCGCCACTATGTAAAGGATGCCGATGTTGAGATCCGGCACCAGCCCCCTCACCAGGCCCCCGTCCTCTTGGAAGGGTATGACGGTGAACACCAGCATGGCTGGGGCGAAGACCACCAGCGGGGCCACAAAGTGCACCCAGTGGTCACCGGCTACGGGCACGATATCTTCCTTGGTCAGCACCTTGATGGCATCCGCCACCGGCTGCAAAATGCCGAAGGGGCCGGCCCGGTTGGGGCCCGGGCGTAGCTGTAAGCGGCCGAGTCCTCGGCGCTCCAACCAGATGAAAGCCATAACCATTACCGGCACCGCTCCCAGAATAACCCCCACATAGAAGAGCCAGTGGAGCCAGTCCATCAGCGATCCACCTCGCCCATGACGATGTCTATGGAGCCCAATATGATGATGAGGTCGGCCAATTTCCAGCCCAGCACCATGTCCCGCAGGGCGGTGAGGTTTAGCTGGCTGGGACCCCGCATACGGCAGCGCCACGGGGAAACCCCGCCATCGGACACTATGTAGTAGCCAAGCTCCCCCTTGGGGGACTCTATACGGCTATAGACTTCCCCCTTTGGTGGGCGCACCAGGCTGAGTACATGAGCGCGGTATACGCCGTGTGGCAACTGCTCTATGCCGGTTATGGCCTGCTGCAGGATGCGCACGCTCTGGCGCATCTCCTGGATACGCAAATAGAAGCGGTCATAGGTATCCCCCTGGATGCCAGTAGGGATATCAAACTCAAGCTGGGGATAAATGGAGTAGGGGTCGGCCCTTCTTATGTCCCACTCCACCCCGCAGGCCCTCAAAACCGGCCCGGATACCGAAGCGTTGACCGCCTGCTCCGGGGACAACACGCCTACCCCCTTAGAGCGTGCAAGCAGTATCTCGTTGGTGGTCAAGAGCTGCTCGTATTCGTCAATATAGCCCGGCATCTCCTGGACGAACTTCTTGAGGGCGGGCAGGAACTCCACGGGCAAATCTTGGCTTACCCCGCCGATACGCATGTAATTGTAGTTAAGCCGCTGTCCGCATAGCATGTCAAACAGGTCCAGCAACTTCTCCCGCTCCCGGTACATGTAGAGCAGTGGGGTGAAGAAGGCACCGCAGTCGTTTAGGAAGAAACCGACAGCCATGAGGTGGTTGGAAATTCGCATCATCTCTCCCACCAGTACCCGGATGTACTCCGCCCGCTCCGGCAGCTCTATCCCCGCCAGCCTCTCCACCGCCAAGCAGTAGCCCCAGTTATTGCTCATAGAGGCCAGGTAATCGGCCCTATCGGTGATGGGGATAAACTGCGTGTAGGTACGGGCCTCGGCCAGTTTCTCCTTGCCCCGGTGCAGGTAACCGAATATGGGCTCCAAGCCGATGATGACCTCGCCATCGAAGGTGACCCGTAGCCGAAATACCCCGTGGGTGGAGGGGTGCTGGGGGCCTATATTAATTGATACCGGTTGCGTCCTTATGGCCATCAGCCGGTGTATTCCTTCCTCAGCACATGGCCCTCAAAGCCCTCCCAGAAGAGGATGCGCTTCAAGTTGGGGTGATCCACAAAGCGCACCCCGAACATGTCATAGCATTCCCGCTCCTGGAGATCCGCCCCCTGCCACAAGTGGAACACGGAGGGCACCTCCGGCTCCTCCGGCCCCCAACACTGCACCTTTAGGGTGAGGCTGTGGTTGCGCTTCAGGGAGCTGAGGTGGTAGACCACCTCCAAATAGTCCAAGTAATCGGCAGCGGTGAGGTTGTTGAGGTAGTCCATCTCCATGCCCGGGGCCTCTTTCAGATATTGGGCCACTTGGGCCACGGTGACGGGCCTTACCCAAATACACCCATGGTCTGCCAGGAGCACCGCACCAGGCACCTGTTTCTGAATGCGCGCGACCACTTCCTTTCCGGAGAGGGGCTGGGTCAAATCAGTTCAGTCCTCTTTTTAGCCGACTGCCTTCAGTTTGAATCTTCTTATGCAGCAGGGTCAGACCATGCAGCAGGGACTCGGGGCGCGGGGGGCAGCCGGGAACATACACATCCACCGGGACGATATGGTTCACTCCAGGCACTACCGATACATACTCGGCAAAAGGCCCGCCGGAGATGGCGCACTGGCCCATAGCCACCACCCATTTGGGCTCAGGCATCTGGTCATAGATGCGTTTGAGGGCGGGGGCCATCTTCCAGCACAGAGTGCCCGCCACCAGCATCAGGTCGGCCTGGCGCGGGGAGGCCCGGAAGACATCCATACCGAAACGGGATATATCAAAGCGGGAGGCGGCGGTTGCAATCATCTCCATGGCGCAGCAGGCCAGGCCAAAGGTCACCGGCCAAGTTGAGTAGCGCCTGGACCACCCCAGCATGGCATCCAGAGAGGTAATAAGTACACCCCGCTTCACCTCATCGTCTATCCAAGCGTCGGGGTCGTGCAGGGCCTCCGCAGACCCCGCCCTTAGCTGCTCAATGGACAGCACCTCACCCCGATCCATTTCCTCCCAGGGAAATTGAGGCATCATCTCCATTCGAGCGCCCCTTTCTTCCAGGCGTATAGGAACCCAGTCAAGAGTACAGCTATAAACACCGCCATGGCCGTAAAGGCAGCCCAGCCCCCGCCCCGCAGGGACACCGCCCACGGATAGAGGAAGACCACCAGCACATCAAACACTAGGAATAGCAGGGCGAATATGTAGTAGCGGAAATTGAATTGCACCCAAGAGGGGCCGATGGTCTCCATGCCGCACTCGTATGTGGTGTACTTGACTGCGTTAGGCTTGCGGACCACCAAACCCAGAAGCTTCAGGACTTTGGGGAGGATTATGGTAATAAGCCCGAATATCAAAGCTACCAACAAAAATAGGGCTATAGAACCATAACCTGCCCAGTAGTCCAATAGAGTGTGGCCTCCTTCAGGTTAAACAGGTGAAAACCAAGTGGGAATTATAACACCCCCCCTGTGCCGTTGGCAAGAGAAAAGTCAAAGGCATCAGTGTCAACCAGGTCAACCAGTAGACACGACTAGCAGATGGTTCCTCATTCTCTTCCGGCTTGTTGCTCTCGTTACAGGCCTTAGTTTCGTGTCCGCTATGCTTTTTCCTTTGTGTTTTGGTAACTCTACTGAAGTTCAGCAAGAAGTTATCGCCAATACGTGGAAGCTTGAGGCGGTTGCCTCCCCCACCCCCTCTATCAGCCCGATGACGGCCACAGGCGTACCCATCACACTGAACAGGAGAAGGGGGAGTAGGGTGAAAATCATATCGGAGCTGCTATCGGTGAGCAGGCTCACAAGCCCCAAGAAGAAGCCATTGCCGCTGACGCCAAGGATACGCCGCTGGCTACTCTTCACGATACAGGCCGTGTTCCCGAATGTACCCCTCCACCCCGGCGGGCAGAAGATGGCGCACCGGCAGACCTCGCGCCACGAGATGGCGTATTTCGGAGGCACTAATGGCAATCTTCGGCCCTGAAAGGAGGTGCAGCCGCTCCCGCAGGCCGGGCAGGGCGCCCTCCAGTACGGACACATCCGGCTCCGGAACGCCCGGCCGGGGTACGGCGGCTATGTAACACAGTCTTATCAACTCCTTTGGGTGGTGCCACTGCAGCAAGCTCGCCATGGCGTCCTTTCCCAATATAAGGTACAGCTCCCGGGAGTCTGTGCACCGCAGCTCCCGCAGCGTGTCCACGGTATAGGAAAGGCCGGGCCGCTCCAACTCCAGAGTGCTCAGGCGGAAGCCCGTTTCACCGCCCAGGGCCAGGCGCAGCATCTGCAAGCGGTGGTGAGACGGGGTAATCTTGCCGTCTTTCAACGGCGTTATCCCTGTAGGGATGAAATACACCATCTCCAACCCCAACTCCAGTGCTACCTCCCGGGCTATAATAAGGTGACCTACGTGCACCGGGTCAAAAGTGCCGCCCAGTACCCCAATCGCCATATCAGCCCCGCCTCGTTAACGGCTGCGGGCGGATAACTGTGGAGGAGGGAGACCGCCGCTCCGCCCGGGTCATTGCCAGCCGGGCCACAAGCTCCCGCAGCAGTTGCCCCACACCGTCCCCCGTGGCCGCTGAGACTAGGAACAGGGGAGCCCCCCCCTTAAACTCCATCCTGATATCCTCCAGCCGGGCCTGCACTTCGGGCAAATCAACCTTGTTCACCGCCACCACCTGGGGCTTGGCCGCAAGAGCCGGGTTATACTGCTCCAACTCCCGGTTAACGGAGTCCATCTCCTCCCGCAGGCCAGCGGAGGAGCCGTCTAGCAGGTGAAGCAGCACCCGTGCCCGCTCCGTGTGGCGCAGGAACAGGTCACCCAGCCCTCGCCCAATATGAGCACCCTCTATAAGACCCGGAATTTCGCCGATTACTAAGGGGCAAAAGTCTACCTCGCCTATCCCCAGTTCCGGCTCCGTGGTGGTGAAGGGGTATGGGGCGACGCGGGGCCGCGCATGAGAGAGCCTCCCTAGTAGGGTTGACTTCCCGGCGTTAGGCCGGCCCACGATGCCGATATCCATCACCAGCCGGAGCTCAAGAACCAGCCGGTGCTCCTCCCCGGCAGCGCCCCGGGTGGCCCGCTTGGGTGCTTGGTCCACCGGTGTAGCGAAGTGCATGTTGCCCAAGCCCCCTTTGCCGCCCCGGGCCACCCTTACGCGTTCACCCTCGTCCACCAAGTCCGCCAGCAAGCGCCTCTCCCCAGCCTCATCGGCATACACCAGAGTCCCTGCTGGAACAGCCACCACCAGGTCATCCCCGCCCTTTCCCGTCCGCTGCCGACCGCTCCCCCGACCCCCGTCCACAGCCCGCAGCCTCTTCCTGTAGCGTAAGGGGGACAGGCTGAATAGTCGCGTATCCACTGTCACATATATAGCGCCGCCGGCGCCGCCATCGCCGCCATCCGGCCCCCCGAAGGGAACAAACTTCTCTCGCCTGAAGCTCACCGCCCCATCACCACCATCACCCGCTCTAACCAACAACTCTATTTCGTCAACCATTTCCCGTAGCTCTACTGGACGTTCTCT
>JASLXN010000039.1:7051-9867 GCA_030740315.1 Dehalococcoidia bacterium
CGTTCTCTACCCGTGTACGTTCTAGTAATACTATCTTATATACTTATATATCTCTAATAATAGTTCAGTCTTATAATCTAAACAATAATAAGGCCGGTCTAAAGTGTGGGGAGGGTCACTGGCGTAGTGCGCTGCGAATAGCGGCAGTCGGTCGGGAGAGGCCGGTAGACTGGGGTAGGGAGCGTGCTGCCTGGCGGAGGGCATAGATAACCGAGGATTTGGTGATACCGCCCACCAGTGAGCCAATTTGACTTAGTGAAAGCTCTGCCTCCTCCCGGAGCAGGTAGATGGCCACCTGCCGGGCCTGACTGAGTTGGGGCTGGCGCTTGCGGCTGAGAAAGGCATCGGGTGGCAGCCGGAAGTGGTGGAGGACGGTGTCTACTATGGTCTGGGAGCACAGGGGTGACTGGGGCTCAGGCTGTTCGGCCAGTATCTGGCGGGCCATCTCTGGGGAAGAGGGCTTCTTATTGGCGCGGGCAAACGCCATTACTTGGTTAAGGCGGCCTAGTAACTGCCGTATATCCTTCACCGGGGCACGGGAGATGACCTCCAGCACCGCAGGGTCTACATCCCCCCACTCACCGACCCGTGTCTGTAAGATAGCCAGACGCCCGGGCTGGTCCGGCTGTATAACATGGGCCACTAGACCACCGGAAAGGCGGGAGCACAGAGCGTCGGGGAGCCCCGCTATGGCTTCGGGGCGACGGTCGGCGGCCACGATCACTTGGCCGCCGTTGTTGTATATCTCGTTAAAGGTGTGAAAAAATCCCTTCTGGGTGTGCTCCTTGCCAGTCAGGAACTGGATATCGTCCACCACCAAGAGGCTGAGATTCAGGAAGCGGCTCCGGAAACTTTCCATGGTGTGAAGGTGGAGGGCGGAGATAAACTGAGTGGTGAACTGCTCGGCGGTGATGTAGAGAGCTGCTAGCCGGCTCTCCGCAGCCCGCAGGACCGCCCCTTGGAGAAGATGTGTCTTGCCTAGGCCCGTGCTGCCCCATATCATGAGCGGATTGTAGACTTGTCCTGGCCGGTCTACTGCCTCGGTGGTGGCACACTGGGCCACAAGGTTGAAATTGCCCACCGTATACGAGTTTAAGGAGAATGTAGGGTTTAGTCCTGGGCATACGGGTGGTGATTTGGGGTGCTCCATAGGGTGAAGGGAGAAGCGCACTTCCAGGGAGCGGCCCACCAGTCCTGCAAGGGTGTTGAGGATGCGGGACCTCAGGCGCTGCTCCAACCACTCCTGGGTGAAGGCATTGGGCACTCTTACCACCAGGGTATCCCTTTCAAAAGCCTCCCCGGTGGTGCCTTGCAGCCAAGTGCGGTAGTTAGTCCGTTTTACTTGGAGTTCAAGCTCGCCCAGGGCCGCTTGCCAGAGGTCTTGGGCTGACCTCAAGTTATCAATTGCCATGTTTTGGGCAAACGAGTCCCCCGCTGCTTAATACAACACGTTGTGCTAACTCTTAGCTAGTGAGGTGGGGGTTACCTGCCCCCTTGCGGGCAGCCCCATCACCGATGGCTGGGATAATCCTAACATCTGGCCTGGGGAACGACGCAAGCCCCCCCGTGGCGCCCCAGCCGCCTCCCACTGCTTTCCTATTTCTACTCCCAGCCCCTCGGCGCCTCCCGTTTTCTCTATTTTTTGCGTGCTGATGAACCTGTTGTTAAAATCGTGATGGATGAGGGTAGTTTTTATGGGGACCCCCCCCTTTGCGGTGCCCGCTCTGGAGGCCTTGGCCACCCGTCACCAGGTGGCGGCGGTGTACACTCGCCCGGACAGACCGGTGGGCCGGGGACGGGAAACCACCTCCTCGGCGGTGAAGCGGGCCGCCCTATCCCTGGGCCTAACAGTCGTTCAGCCTGTCACCCTCAAGGACTTCCAGGAGCAGGACAGGCTTCGGGGGGCTGCGCCCGAGGTGATAGCCGTGGCCGGCTACGGGCTGTTGCTTCCTCCCGCGGTGTTGGGGATGCCACGCCATCGCTGCCTCAACCTGCACCCATCGCTGCTTCCCCGACACCGCGGCCCCTCCCCCATCCAATTCGCCATCCTCTCCGGTGACCAGGTGACCGGTGTGTCCCTTATGCTGATGGATGAGGGCATGGATACCGGCCCGGTGCTGTTGCAGCAGACACACCCCATCCATCCCCAGGATACTCCGGGCATCCTTGGGGAGGCCCTTGCGGATCTGGCCGCCAGGCTGCTGGTGGAGGGGCTGCCTCGCTGGGCCGCCGGGGAGCTCACTCCCCGGGTACAGGAGGGAGAGCCCACTTACTCCCAGATTCTCCGGAAGGATGATGGCGGGCTGGACTGGCAGTTGCCTGCCAGGGAACTCTGGCTGCGCGTGCGGGCTATGCAGCCTTGGCCGGGGACCTTTACCGCCCTCGGGGGAAAACTGTTGAAAGTACTAGAGGCGGAGCCAGAAACGGGGCAGGCCCCACCCGGTTTGGTTGTGGGGGAGGGTGCAGGGGCGGCAGTGGGCACCGGAGATGGGCTGCTGCGGCTCCGCAGGGTGCAGATAGAAGGCAAGAAACCCCTGGATATCCAAGAGTTCCTCCGGGGCCGGCCGGATCTTGTGGGGGCAACTCTGGACTGACCGCGTACACCTGGGAAGGAGCAGGACTGTGGATCAGTGGCCGAAGGTGAACTACAAAGAAGAGGGTCTACGCGAGGGCATGCAGATAGAGGACGCCGCCATCCCTGTGGAGGATAAAGTCCGGCTGCTTGATGCCCTTTCCGATACGGGGCTGGAGCACATTGTGGTGGGCGCCTTCGTAAGCCCCCGGTGGACGCCACAAATGGCCCGCGTCGACGAGAT
>JASLXN010000003.1:0-1996 GCA_030740315.1 Dehalococcoidia bacterium
GTCTGCCTCGTGGCTCTTCACCATGTCTACCACGTGTTTTATACGGTCTTTGGTCTCGTGCATACGGGGACAGGGTGGGCGGCTCAGGTAACGCTCTGCTAACGCCAAGAGTGGGTCACCTGTCTCTTTGGTGAGGTTCCAGTAATACTTACTGCCGGTACAAAGATCATCCCCCACCACCATGGCTTCCTTCTCCTCAATGACACGGATGAAGTCGGAATCGTCCATTTCAGAGCCGGTGACCACTAGGCGGTACCTGTCTCCAGTGGGGGTGCTTACGCCCTTAAGTTGGGTCAACAGCTCCTGTAGCCTAGAGATGAACTGCTCCTTGGGCAGGATGGCGGCTGCCAGCAGCACATCCGCGAAGTCGGCGCCGCTGATGGCCCCTTCCTTGCGCCGGGCGTCCAGCTCGTGGAGGAGCTGGCGCATGTGGTTATACTGGACTATGGACGCATGCAGGGCATCATGGGTAATGCTGGTGCCCCATGCTTTCTCTAACATCTCTTTGAACTCTTTGAGCTCCTCACGGAAGTAAGCGACGGAGGCCGGGGTGCTGCGGTGGGGCAGTGCCAGAATATGTGTGACGGGTGTTTTGATATAATACTCCCACACGTCAAATGTGCGGCGGATGTTGTCACAGGTGTTGAGGGTGGCAAAACCGTCCAGGAAGTCATACTTGCCCTGCAAAGCCTCGTCGAAGACGGCCCGCACCAGGGAGCACATGTTGATGTGCATGTAGGCATCCGAGTAGGAGGTGGACTCCCCCCCTAGTACCCTCACCGGATACCCCCCGGCGGCGGAGACAATCTCCTCCGGAAAGTAGGAGCACATCCACCCCAGCACCTTTTGCCCCGGCTGCCTATGGCTGGCGATGGTCTCGTAACGGTTGGCTACCGCCTGGCGGAAACCGACTATACTATCTGCGGCTGACATATCACTCTCTCCTCGACCGATGTAATTGGGCAGACTAACACTTGCCCCTTCTGGTGTCAAATCAGGATACAGCCTGCCGGATACATCTGGCGATGTCCTGCAGGGTAGAGCCCGGCGGGAATATGCCCCTGACTCCGGCGTCCTCCAACTGTTGCACTTCGTCTGGGGGGATAACCCCGCCCACGATTACCGGTATGTCGGCATCCCGCTCCTTGAGCCGTGTCATGAGCTTGGGGATAAGGGGATGGTCGTAGGCCAGAGAGCTGATTCCTATCAGGTCTACATCCTCCTGAAGGGCGGTCTCCACCACGGCCTCCACTGTCTGCCAGGGGCCAGTGTATATTACCTCCATTCCGGCTTGGCGCAGGGCGGCGGTGACCACCTTCACCCCACGGTCGTGGCCGTCGAAGCCCAGCTTGGCCATGAGCACACGGATTTTTTCAGTTCTTGTCACCCTCACCGCTCCGAATAGTGCATTACTTTTTAGCCATGGCTATACGGTCACCAGTGGTACCCCGGCTCCGAATGTGGCCCGAAGCTCCCGTACAATTTCGCCTTGGGTCACTCCTGCCTTGACCGCTTCGATAACGGCCTCGAAAATGTTCAGGTTTTCGTCCTCGGCGGCGTGGTTCAGGTGATCTATGGCAGCCTGGGCACTGGCCTGATCCCGGTCTGTTTTTGCCAAACGTGTGCGTTCCACATGGCGGCTTACCATCTCCGGCGGCACCTTTTCCTGCTCTGGGAGCACGTCCTCGGACTCCGGCGTAGTGTAGCTGTTTACCCCCACCACGGTGCGCTCCCCGCTATCTACGTCTTGCTGGTAGTCCAGGGCGGACTTGTTCATCTCCGCCTGTATGAAGCCCTTCTTCACCGCCTCCATCATGCCGCCCAGATTATCAATCTGCTCTATATACACCCAGGTCTGTTTTTCTAACTCGTTGGTCAGGCTCTCAACATAGAATGAGCCTCCTAGCGGGTCTATCACATCGGCAACACCGGTCTCTTCCCCTAGGATATGGCTGGTCATCAGGGCGAGGCGGCGGGCCTTTTCTGAGGGTGTCCA
>JASLXN010000003.1:2006-22667 GCA_030740315.1 Dehalococcoidia bacterium
GATGGACTGGGCCCCTCCTAGCACGGCGGCCAGAGTCTGCACGGTGGTTCGTATTAGGTTGTTTAGTGGTTGCTGGTGTGTAAGGTCCGTTCCGGAGGTCTGGGCGTGGAAACGGAGCTTCCATGAGCGCTCATCCTTAGCGCCGAAGCGGTCGCGCATGATTCTGGCCCACACCCGGCGGGCAGCCCGGAACTTGGCTACCTCTTCAAAGAAGTCAAGTGAGACATCAAAGAAAAAAGAGAAGCGGCGGGCAAAGGAGTCCACATCCAGGCCCCGCTTCATGGTCTCGTCTACATAAAAGATACCCGAGGCCAGCGTAAAGGCGAGCGATTGGAGGGAGGTGGCCCCCCCCTGCTGCATATGTTGTCCCACGATGCTCATGGGCTGCCAAAGGGGCATGTGCTGCGTACAGAACTGGATGTGATCCATGAGCATACGCAAGTGCCCCTCCAACCCGAACCGGAACATCATGTTGCAGGCCACATAGTGGGAGAGGAAATCGGTCTGGTTGGTGGTGCCGCGTAGCTGGTTCAGGGGTACGCCCCGCTTCTGGGCTAGGGCCACATACATGGCTACCATGATGAACGGGCCGGCGTCATTGAAGGCCGTGCTCACATGCTCCAGGGGAATGTCGTCAAAACAGGCCTCTATGTCATACATGGAGTCTATGGCGGTACCGCAGCGGCCCACCAACTCCGGCTCCACCTCATCGGAGTCAAAACCACGGAAGTAGGCGTTACAGGGGATGAGGTTGATGCCGGTCTGTCCCTGGCTGAGCATCTCCCGCTGGCGCTCGTTAAATATCTCCGGTATCTGCAGGCCAATGAGGAGGCGTTTGGTCCATAGCTGGCCCCGGTACATGGATGGGTAAGGGCCGCGTGTGAAAGGGTAGTCGCAGGGGAGGGCGAGGTCTCGGGCCTCGTCCATGCCCTCGGTATCGGCAGAGGTGTAGACGGGCTTGATGGGGATGCCAGAACGGGTGCGGAAGCCCTTCCTACGCTCAGGGCGCTGGGCCACCACATCCGAGTACTCCAACCGCCATTTCGCCAAGTCTTCGCGATTGATTTCCTTCATGGGAACCTCCCTTTGGAGATAACGGACTGCTAATACTAACATGGTGGCCGGCGCCGGGGCAACCTGCGGGGGCCGGGGGCGTTTGACAACAACCATTTTCCCCATCTTCTATAGGGCATCTGCGGGCTTAGCCCCTGAAGCCTTTTCCCGGGTGGACGGGTGGATGGGCAAGGAGATGTCCGAAGGGATGTCCACTGAATGACCCCGTTGCGCCTACCTGCTTGGCGCAGTGGCAGGTGGAGTCTGGTGTAGGCATGTGTAGATGGCACCCGTTGGGTTTAGGTAGCTGCGCATCAGGCTCAAACCGTTCACGGCAAAGGGGTGGCCAGGCCGCCAGGGGACGGACTGGGCTACGCTGCCGAAAACCTCCCGCTGCGCCGGTCTCAGCCTATCCCCCAGACGGGCCAGGGTAATGTGGGGGATGAAGGGGCGGCCCTCTGTGGGGAAGCCCAGGAGGGAAAGCTCGTCCTCTACTCGGCGGGTAAGGGCCTTCAGCCGCTCGGCCTCACCCTCTATCCCTACCCACAGGACACGGGGGCGGTGGGAGTTGGGGAAGAAGCCGGTGCTTCCCAGGCTGAGCTTAAACGCATCCTGCCTCCATGTCACCCTACCCAGCGCTTCTTCTATTGGGGCCACTTGCGGCTGTGCCACCTCCCCCAAGAACTTGAGGGTGAGGTGAATACCCTCCGGCCTCGTCCAGCGCACCCCTGGGTCGCATTGGGGCCGCATATCCTCTTGCAGAGCGACAAGTGTTTCTCTGGTTTCCGGTGGCAGTTCAACGGCCACGAAAAGGCGTAGCTGCTCCATCACAACCCCAGCAGTTTTGCGGCGTTTCCGCCCAGCAATAGGTTTTCCACACGCTGTGGCAGGGATAGAGAGCGGACTTCGGAGATGGGACGGCGCTGGGGCATGAGGGGGTAATCGCTGCCGAAGAGCACTTTATCCTCCCCCACCATCTGAATTGCATGGTTATATATTTGGGGCCGGTAGAGGAATGGGGTAGCGGAGGTATCGAAGTAAGTGTGCTCCAGGGCACGGGCCACCTCCGGCATCAGCGCATAGAAGGGTAGGCCGCCGCCCCAGTGGGCGCAGACAACGGTCAGGCTGGGGTGAAGGAGAAGGAAGGGATAGAGGGTCTCTGGTGTCATACCTGCCTTGCCAGGATAGAAGTGGCCTACGGGCTCCGATGTGTGCAACAGGAGTATAAGGCGGTGCCGCTCTAAGGCCCTATATATGGGTGCCGTAGTCGCTTCATTGCTCATATCCAGCCCCATCACATCAGGGCGCAACTCCCCCACCCCCATGGCACCCGCGGCGGCGCAGCGCTCAATCTCCAGGGCCGCCGTCTCGGTGTCTCCTGGAGTCAGGCCACAAAAGGCTACCAGCAGTCCCTGGTGGCGGGCCGCTGATTCCAGCAGATAGTCGTTGGCCTCGCGGCAGCGCTCCGGGGCGCCCCAGTTGGCCCCCAGCACCACCGAGGTGTCCACCTCGTCCTGCTCCATGCTGGATATCACTTCTTCGGCTGTGGCCATGCGTGCCCTAGGGCTGGCGAAAACCTCGGCGAAGTGTGGCTCGGCCCGGAGCAACTCCTCCCGCTGCTCTATGAAGCGGGGTGGGAAGATATGGGTATGGAAATCTATTACGGCCGGGCCGGTGTTAATAGCGTCTCCTCCAGCGGTATGGCAGGGCCCTATAAGACTCTACTACCATCATCCTGCTAGGGCAAGCTGTGGCCTACTCTTGGGGCCAGTTAGGAAGGACGGCGCCCGGGGCGTAGGGCAGCAACAGTGCGGTATACACCAGGGATATCTGGCCCCGGCTCTAGGCGAAGCCAGTGGCTATGGGCTCAAAGAAAATGCCGAAGGAGAAGAATATGGCCCCGTTGGCCATCTTGATAGGGAGAGCGGCCAGGGCAACTACCCACCCGCAGTACAGCCGTGGGGCCTGGATCCCTAGTGTAACCTCTTGCCATTACCGTCCTATCGTGCCTCTTCCATGCCCCCCTGCCCATTGCAGGGAGTAAAGGTGGCAAAATATGCCATTATCAGCCATTCAGCAGGAGGACGAAGAATCTGGTGGTGGGGCTGCATCCCCGCCAGATGCTTCACTTCGTTCAGCATGACAACCTAAGGCCTCGCATTATGCGGCGAACTCTTGACACAGGACACTATGTAAGCACAACAATGTCTGGCGTTCAGCCGGCGCTGTATTCAGACAGTGCTGGCTGAATGGTAGGCCACCCGTGTATTCGGAGCTAACCCAATTCTCTCAGGCAGTCCACCACAGTTTCTATTTCCTCTTCGGTGTTGAAGAAGTGCAGCGACAGCCGCACCCCTGGGGGGTTCTCCACCCACCGGGAGACAACTTGCCCCTTCTTCCACAAGTGGGCCACCACCTGCTGAGGGGCGGCATCTTGCACTGAAAAAGTCACTAAGCCGGAGGCCAACTGTGGGTGCCGCGGTGAAGTGACCAGCACACGGGGAAGGGAAGATAATCTCGTCACGGCCATCTCCGATAGTGTCCGTATCCGGTTCTGTATAGCTATTTGTCCGATTTCGCCTATGAGATCGATGGCGGCGGTAAGCCCGGCCCACAGAGCGCTGCTGGTTGTGGTAAGCTCAAACTTCTTGATTGAGAGGGTATCCGGCTTCCAGTTCCCCTTGAAATCGTAGCTGATGGCGGTGTGGTGCCCCACTTTAAAGGGCCGGATCTGTGGTATAAGCTCCCGACGGATATAGAGAGCTCCGGTGCCATCCGGCCCTAGTAGCCATTTGTGACCGGGCAGGGAGTAGAAATCGCAGCCCAAATCTTTCATGTGGAGGGGTATCTGGCCCACGGACTGGGCGGCGTCCACCAGCACCTTCACGTTGCTCTCCCGGGCCATGGCCTGTATTTCCTTAATGGGCAGGCGCATGCCATTCAGGTACATGATGTGGCTCAGCACGATAAGGCGGGTGCGCGGGCCCATAGCCATCCGCAGCCTCTCCAGAACATCGGAAGGGGTCTGCGCCCCCGCTAGGTCCACAATCCGCACCCGAATCCGTCGTCGCCTGGACAGGGAGTAGCACGGTATGATACCGGAGCTGTGCTCCAGGTTGGTGGTTACCACCTCATCCCCCGGGCGCCAGGTCATGCCGTTGAGGACGATGTTTATGCCCTCGGTGGTATTCTGGACGAGGGCTATTTCGTCGGGCGAGGCACCGATGAGTCTTGCCACCGCCTGGCGGGCGTCATCCTCGGCCTGGTGGTGGGCTTTCAGTACGCGGGGAGCCGTGGGGCCTTCACGGGCCTCAAAGTCCAGCCACCTCTTCACCCGGGCGGTTACTGTCGTGGGGCTAGGCCCGGACCATCCGGTGTTCAAATAGATAACCTTGCGGGTAACGGGTATCGCCTGCCGCAGGCGGTTGACTTCCATGGTCATGCTCCTTGGCCTAAGTGCCTGTTCCCGGCCCGCGCCCCACCTCTGTCATCGGGCTTGCCGTACTGGCCACAGGCATTCAGTGTTTGACAGGGGTCTCGGTGCATCGGGATGCGCCCCATTACTCGTGAGAGGGCGCCTTTTCATTAACTGTATAGAGGGGAAAATATGCGCCCGTATCTCCGAAGAATTTGAACTGTTTGCGCAGGTCATTTACCAGTTCTTCGAAGCTGCCATTGGAGCAAAGGTAACTGGTAACACCGCCGTGGCACCCGTCCAACACAAGCATGCGCTGTCTGTTGTGGGCTATGGCCTCTATTTTTTGATTCCATTATAATCCGTATATCACCCGTAAGCTGTTCCAACTCGGCCCCGGTCATGCGGGTTATTGTGGCGGGGTCGAAGCCGTGGAACACATCTCTGGTGCCGGGCCATTTGGCATGGAACACTTCCCAGGAAATTCCGGTCTGGAACACCGCTTTGCTGATAATGCCCAGGTAATCGACAAGGGATTTGGGCTGTATCCTCTCTGGGGCTTCCACCATTACCTCTTCTTGAGCCGTCTCTGGAAACAGGACATCATGACTCAGCGTCTTCGTCACCGCTGGGTCCATTATGTATTTAGCCAGCAGCCGGTGTCAATCAAACTGTCCAAGTTGGGAGCGATGGGGCCGATAGGGGAGGGGCGGAGTCCGAAGAGAGGTGGATTTCCGTCGCCGCTCTTGATATTGTGTTATTGAGGCTGGACGGAGGTGGTGTCATGAAAGACCTGGCCATACTGGGTGCCGGCCCGGCGGGCATGACGGCAGCGGTCTATGCAGCACGTAAGAAAGTGGAGATGGTGCTTGTCAGCAAGGATGTCGGCGGCCAGATGCTATGGACGCTGGGTATAGAGAACTACATGGGATACCAGTATATCGAGGCCCCGGACCTTATCTCCAAGTTCGAAGCCCAGGTAAAGCAGTTTCCCATTGAGCAGCGCATCGGGAACAAAGCCGGCTCTGTTAAACAGGTGAACGGTGGCTTTCACATAGAGGTTGACGGCGGTGGGCCGCTGGAGGCCAAGGCAGTGCTGATAGCAACCGGGAAACGGCCCCGGCAACTGGGGGTACCTGGGGAGGGGAGGCTGCGGGGCAGGGGGGTGAGCTATTGTGCTATCTGTGATGGCCCCCTGTTCAGCATGGATAAGGTTGTCGTAGTGGGTGGGGGAAACTCCGGGCTGGAGGCGGTCTATGACTTACTGAAGCTGGGGGCGCCAAGGGTGACCCTTATCTCCAACACATCCCTCGCCGCTGACGAAGTATTGATAGAGCAGGTTAAAGACAACCCCAATCTTGACATATTCACCGAGCACGAGGTGGTGGAGATAACCGGTGATAAAAGGGTGGAGGGGATACATATTCGCTCGTTGAAGGATGGAAGCGAGCATGACATGGAGGTGGGGGCGGCGTTCGTGGAGATTGGTCTCCAGCCTAACTCGGAGTTAGTTAAAGGGCTGGTAGATCTCAACTCTTGGGGGGAGATAAAGGTAAACCTTAGCTGCGAGACCAATGTGCCGGGGTTCTATGCCGCCGGTGATGTGACGGATGTCCCAGAGAAGCAGATTGTGGTGGCGGCGGGGGAGGGGGCCAAGGCGGCCATCCAGGCACAGAAGTACTTGCAGCGATTAGGCTGACGCTTAGGGGTATGAGTCAGAGTACCTACGAGATTTTTCGCTACCCTCGTAATGACATTCAAACTTTGTGTCATCCTATCCGAAGGACTTCGGACTCCTTGAGAGAGCGGAGTTGAGGGTTTTCCCCTGCGAACTGGAGCATGTGTGTTTTGGCTACAAAGGACTAATCGGAAAGGGGACTGATGAGCCTGTTTTTCTCCGGCAAGGAAGTAGTAGATATGGCTTTGCGCATAGAAGCCAACGGCTTGGCTTTCTACCGCGCAGCCCTGACCAGAGTGAAGGATCCCTCCATCAAGGCGGCCTACCAGCACTTAGCAACGGAAGAGGAGCGGCACGCCAGGGAGTTCGGTCGGCTCCTCGCCTCGCAGGCAGATGTGCCCAACTCGCCTGCCATCGCCCAAGAGCTCTCCGAATATCTGAGTGCCCTGATAGACAGCCGTATCTTTGTGGATGAGGTCGGTGCCCAGGCCGGTGCCTTGGGTGTAAAAGACGATGCTGAGACCGTGGAGATGGGGATGCGAATGGAGTCCGAGACTATCCTTTTCTTTACGGAAATGCGGGGTCTGGTGCGCCGGGACGAACAGGCGGTGGTGGACAGCATACTTGGCGAGGAGCGAGACCACCTGAGGCGACTTTCCCTGCTCCGTAAAAACTTGCTGGGGCTCAACAGGTGATAAGCCCCGGGCAGCAACCAGCCCGATGCACCTCATCGGCTTCGGGGGTGCTCTTAGTTGTTCTATCAGGGACGGGTCTCGGGTTTCGGGGGCCGTGCGCACGCTATTTCGTGATGAAATAAGCAGGTTGCGATGCATTTAGGACTGTGCAGTCGCATTCGGAGCCATACCAGATGATGAGAAAGAAGGAGAGGGAGATAACGGATCCAGCTGAAATGGAATCCATTATCAAAAGAGCCATCGTCTGCAGGATTGCCCTGTCTGATAACGATGTCCCATATATGGTCCCTGTTAATTTTGGCTACCAAGATGGCTGTCTCTTCATACACACCGCCAGGGAGGGCATGAAAATTGACATAATACGGCGGAACAACAGGGTCTGCTTCGGGGTTGAGGCAGACCTGGAGCTTACAGAAGGGGCGACGGCCTGCAAGTGGGGGATGCGGTACCGCAGCGTAATCGGCTTCGGCATAGCATCCTTTGTTGAGGGCAGTGA
This sequence comes from Dehalococcoidia bacterium, assembly GCA_030740315.1. Classification (GTDB taxonomy): domain Bacteria; phylum Chloroflexota; class Dehalococcoidia; order JACVQG01; family JAHKAY01; genus JASLQE01. The sequence goes on from JASLXN010000003.1 coordinate 9,344, forward strand.
GGACAAGAGGGCGGCGCTGGATATCATCATGCGGCACTATTCCAGTGACTCACATGAGTACTCTGAAAAGTTGGTTAAAAAAGTAGCGATAATCCGGGTGGAGATAGACACCATGGCCGGTAAGCAGTCAGGCTACTGAGGCGCTGCTGGTGGGGGCTGTACGGGGTGAACAGTCCTCTGTTGGGGAAGCTGCCGCTAAGGGAGAAAATGCGACTCTCTTAGGGCGGCCAATTGTTCTTTTCCAATAACTGGAGGAGTCGTGCTGGGGTAACGATGTGTAGCGCAGACTTCCGCGCGATGTCGGGGTCCTCCAGAAAATGCCTGTTCCCGGCGACCAGATAATCGGGTTGGGCTGCTATCGCTGTGGCCAGGATGCTGGTGTCAACTATGTGCACTACATCGGCCCAGCGGGCCACCTTAGCGGAGGTTGGGTCTTTGACGGTTTCTGGCGGGGAAATCATAAGCAGCCTCCTCACGCCAGGGAGGGCACCGGGGAGCTTTTCCCTGATGATGCTTGCTACTTACTCTAATACTTGCTGCGATATGACCACCTTTAGTCTACCGTCGATGAAACGCTCTAATATGACCCCCGTTGACTTTTCTGAGGAATACATCCCGTAGAATATGACATTGCTATCCAAGAAGATACGAGGTTTAGGACTGGGCCACATCGGGCTCCCTGGAAGATTCCTGCCTCGGTCGGCGGCCCGTATTTTGGAGTTCTTCTTCGGTGATTCCTGAGCGTTTGAAGGCGTCACGGATCTCTGGGCCTCCAGGGCAACCGGCCTTTCTGGGCCTACCTATCGAGGTGGAGGTCTCCACTGAGTAACTCAAGCGTGTCGCCCGGCCTGATATCCAACTGTTCAAACACTTTTATAGGAAGTGTAATCTGGCGCTTGGGGCGTAGCACCACATCTCTCGCTTTTCTCTCGGCCATCTGCCGATACCTCCTCCGTCTGACTTAGGATGTCTAACATCAGATATCTTAAGTATCTTGGAGAATTGAAGGCCTGCCAACCCTTGCTCTGTCTCAGCAGGAGAGGGTGTGTATAGAAGAGTAGCGGAGAACATGTATCAAACAAAAAGGGGCCGGTATCTAACCTCCGGCGAAGGCGGGTAAAAACCTCAGCTTATCGCCGTCGTGGAGAACGGTGTTAAGCCCATCCACCAGTTCGAGTAGCCTATCATTGTAGATGACAGTTACCTGCCTGGATAGCTCCTGTGTCTGGCGGTCAAAGATGACCTCTCGGAATACCCGGTGCCTTTCACACATGCGGCCCAGGAAGTCCTTCACCGCTTCCGCTCCCCCCACCTCCTCCTCTAGAGTAATACGACGGAACCCTGTATGCTCCTCTTGGTGGCTGAGCCAAGGCCATAGCTCTACGCGGACCTTTCCCATGTGATGGACTCCTTAACAAATAACAACCTCTATCTTACCTCAGTTAGTCTTATCTGTACAGGGGAGGCATGGATTAGACTGGACACAAATGGCTATGCAACGACCTTTCCTGCTCCAGCTGCCCTCCATATCCGGTTGACGGAAGGCAGGCTGGAGGCTACCATATAGTGCATATCCAGGAAAGTGTCACTCACGTAAGGGGCGTCCCGGTAAGAGTCGCTCAAGTACGAGTCACAAGGAGAAGATATGGGACAGATGCTCATCGTTGACCCTGCTAGGTGCACCGGGTGCCGTAGCTGCGAGACGGCGTGCTCCACCTTCAGAGAGGGAGAGAGCAGCCTGTACAAATGTCGTGTCAAAGTTGTCCGCTTCCCGGAGGAGCTTTTCTTCTATCCGGTAGTATGCCAGCAGTGCGAAACGCCCCTTTGCGCCGTTCCCTGTCCCACCAACGCCTTGCAGAAGGACAACCAGACGGGCTTGGTGGAGCTAATCCGAGATAGGTGCGTGGGCTGCAAGATGTGCGTTACCGCCTGCCCCTTCGGGGCCATCACCCTGGTGGACGGATACCCTATCAAGTGCGACCTATGCGACGGGGAGCCGGCCTGCACCAGGCTCTGCGAGCCTGGTGCCATAACCTTGGGCGATGATGAGAGAATGGGGCAGACCCAGCGTCTGCTTTTGGCGGGCAAGGTGCGGGAAGCCTACCTAGCTAAGTGAAGTAAGTAACCGTTGAAACATCTGGTAATCACGGGCAACGGAGGGGCCGCGTTGAATGCAATGAGGGCCGTACGGAGCGTTTCAAGGTCCCACCGCATTACCCTTATCTCCGGTGAGGACTGCCCCGCCTACTCACCGGTACTTACCACCCACTACCTAGGCGGCACCATACCCTACCGGAAGATGTTCATATGTAACCGGAACTTCTACCAGCGGCATGGTGTAAAGACTATGCTAGGGGAAAGGGTGGTGGCAGTGGAGCCTGAAAGCCGGCGGGTGGTTCTGGTGGGTGGGCAGGCCGTGCCTTACGACGAGTTGCTGGTGGCTACAGGCTCCAGTGTGGCCGTGCCTCCCATTTCCGGTGCCGGTGAATGTCTGACACTGTGGAGCGCTGCGGACGCCCGCCGCATAAAAGGGGTGTCTCAGGCCGCAGGTACGGTGGCGGTGGTGGGGGCGGGCCTTATCGGCCTGCAGATTGTGGACGCCCTGTGGCGACGAAAGAAAAAGATGATCGTAATAGAGATGGAGGACAGGGTGCTGCCCCGAGTGATGGATGCGGAAGGAGCGGCAATACTGCAGGAGCTGCTGGAAGGTGCCGGGGTGCAGCTACGGCTGGGCCAACAGGTGCTGGAGGTTGCCCAGAGGGGTGGAAGAAAAGGGCTGTTACTAAGCTCCGGGGAGACGGTGGAAGCGGATGTGGTGGTCTTCGCCACAGGCGTCCGTCCCAATACCGGCCTTTTGGAGGAAAGTGGAGTGGCGCTATCCCCCGGTGTAACGGTGGATGAGGGGGGGCGAACTAACATCGAGCATATTTATGCTGCTGGTGATGTGGCCCAGGGCACAAACCCGATTACCGGACGCATTCAGGTGAACGCCACTTGGACCAACGCCGTTGAAGGTGGATGGGTGGCAGGGTTGAACATGGCGGGGAGCAGTGGCTTCTTACGCTGGCGGGCCGTCAGAGTCAACATACTCAGCCCCCTGGGGCTACCTGTAGCCTCCCTGGGGGAGGTAGAACCGCGTGAGGCCGGGTATGACGAAGTGGTTCGCCGTAATGGCTCCACATATCGGAAACTGGTGTTCCACCGCCACCACCTGGTGGGGGCGGTGCTGGTGGGTGAGGTGGAGGCGGTGGGTATTCTGAGGCACTTTATGGGCCGGGGGCAACTGCCCCTCGCAGTTGAGGCCAGGCTCAGGCGGCGCTCCCCGTTTCACGCCGCCGGTGGGCCGTGGGAGCCCTGTCAACAGGAGGTAATATGACAACCGCCGGATTAGATCGGTACCAGGGACGCATCCTCAGGGTGGATCTGAGCCGAAGCGAAGTGGAGACCGTCAAGATGGACGCCGAGACAGTACGCCAGTGCCTGGGGGGTGCCTGCCTCGGGGCCAAGCTCCTGTATGATGAGGTGCCGCCGGGGGTGGAATGGGATGACCCTCAGAACTGTCTTATCATCGCCTCCGGCCCCTTGGGGGGGACTCCGGTACCCGGATCGGGCACCTTCACCGTGCTGGCCAAAGGGGCCATGACAGGGGGCGCCGGACTCACACAGGCCAACGGCTACTTCGGAGCCTACCTTCGTCACAGCGGATTCGACGCGGTTATGGTTGTGGGCGCGGCATCCAACCTTTCCTATCTGTATATACATGATGGCACCGCCGAGCTTCGAGACGCCGCTGAGTTAAAGGGCAAAGACACTTGGGAAACCTCGGACATGGTCTCTCAGGTGGTGGGTGGGGACAGGGATGCTAGCGTGGTAAGTATTGGCCCCGCAGGTGAGAACATGGTGCGCTTCGCCGGGGTGTTCTGTGACAAGGGGCACGCCGCTGCCCACAACGGGGTGGGAGCGGTGATGGGTTCCAAGAACCTGAAGGCCATGGTGGCCGTTGCTGGCAGGACCGGTATTCCCATCAAGGACGGCCGTCGGCTGGTTGAGATGGTAGCGGAGCTCAGCTCCAACATCCGCGGCGGTAGTGCCAATCTTGTCGGAGCAACTGGTGCCATTTCTATCTACAACTGGGGAACCCTTAACGGCATTCAGCGTGGTGTGGAGGGAGGGGCTACCCTGCCCGTACGGAACTATACCACCAACATCTACGACATTGAGCAGGAGGAGTTGCAGAAGTACAGCGGCTCCTATATACGCAGTGAATTCCAGGCAAAACGCGCCCCTTGCTTCGGCTGCCTCATGCACCATGTCCACGCCCTTACCGTACCCGACGGACCCCACAAAGGCAAGGTGGTGGACGAGCCGGAGTACGAGGGGCTGGCGGCCTGGGGTCCGGTTACCGGCCAGACCGATGTTACCTGGTCAGTGGTGCTCAACGACCTGGCGGACCGCCTGGGTGTGGACACCAATGAAGGTGGTTGGGTGGTGGGCTTGGCCATGGAGTGCTTCGAAAAGGGGATTATCACCACCAAGGATACCGATGGTCTGGAGCTGACCTGGGGCAACGGCGAGGCTACCTATGAGCTTTTGCATAGAATCGCCCGCCGGGAGGGTATAGGCAATATCTTGGCGGAGGGTGCAATGCGGGCCGCTGGAGAGTTCGGTGGCAAGGCTCCTGACTTCGCCGTACACAGTCTCAAGGGCAGCAGTCCCAGGGGGCACGACCACCGGGCGGTGTGGTCTGAGCTTTTTGACACCAGTGTCTCTAACACAGGCACCCTTGAGTCCGGTGGTATTGCCCAGGTCATGAGTGTCTCCAAGTCCCTTGGCCTTCCCAAATTTGACCGCTTTGACCCGGAGGGGACGGCTACCCTCAACGCCCTTATGAAGGGGGCCATGTTGTTTGAGGACTCTCTGGGGATATGCCGGTTCATCACCAGTTCTGATATTAAACTCTTGACCGAAATACTGGAAGCGGCTACGGGTTGGCAACTATCTACGGACGATGCCATGACCATAGGACGCCGCGCGGCCAACCGGCTGCGGGTTTTCAACCTTAGGCACGGTATTCCACCCGAGATGGATCGCCCCTCCTCACGATATGGGTCGGCCCCGGTCGACGGCCCGGTGGAGGGAAAGTCCGCCATGCCGGAGTGGGATAACATGCTCCGGGTATACTATGAGAAAATGGGTTGGGATGAGAGGGGCATCCCCCTGCCCGATACTCTGCGGGACTTGGGACTGGCCGACCTGATCCCCCACCTCAAGTCTCTGGGACGCTAGCCTGAAGAGGACGGTATGCTTGAATTAGCAAAGGGTGTTTACTGGGTGGGGGCGATGGACTGGGGCCTGAGGGACTTCCACGGCTACGCTACCCCTAGGGGTACCACTTACAATGCATATCTGATAGTAGACGAAAAGACCGCCCTTATAGATGGCGTCAAGGCCCCCTTCAAGGACGAATTGTTCCGCAACATTACCGAGATATGCGACCCGTCGGCTATAGACTATGTGATTTCCCTGCATGTGGAGCGTGACCACTCCTCCGCCCTCCCTTTCGTTATGGAGCGGGCGCCGGGGGCCACACTGGTCACCACGGAGAGGTTTGGCGAGCAGGGCCTAGAGGCCAACTTCCACCGGGGATGGCGTTTCCACTCGGTTAAGGACGGTGACCGTCTCTCCCTGGGCTGGAGACATATCAGCTTCATAGCAACCCCCTTGGCACACTGGCCGGACAGCATGATGGCTTACTTGGAGGAGGACTCCGTGCTGTTCTCTTCCGATCTCTACGGCCAGCACCTAGCCACATCGCCCCGCTTCGCAGATCAGGTGGCATCAGAGATATTGAGACCGGAGGCCGCCAAGTACTACGCCAACATCTTCATGCCTTATTCCTCCCAGGCGGGCCGGGCACTGGAGAAGACGCGGGCACTGGCCCCAAAGCTAATCGTTCCCAGTCATGGGTTGATGTGGCGCAAGGACATGGATTGGGTGCTGGAGTCCTATGGACGCTGGACTCAGGGACTTACCGTGCCCAGGGTGGTGGTGGTCTACGATACCATGTACGGCAGCACCGAGATGATGGCCCAAGCCATGCGTCAAGGGGCGGAGGGTGAGGGCGTAGAAGTGCAGCTTTACCGGCTGACCGGCTCCAGCGCGAGCGACATAATGGCCCATATACTGGAGGCCGGAGCGGTGTGTATCGGGTCGCCGGTGCTTCACGGCGGGATATACCCTACCGTGGCAGCCTTCCTCTCATACCTGCGGGGGTTCAGGCCGAAGGGCAAGCTGGGGGTAGCCTTCTCATCTTACGGCTGGGTGGGGATAGCAGCCAAGGCGATCAGCCAAGAGATGGAGGACGCCGGTATGGAGGTGGTGCAGCCCTCCTTGGAGGCCAACTTCGTGCCTGATGAAGAGGCCCTGGATAGGTGTCGCCAGGCGGCTGCCGTTGTAGCACGGCGAGTGAAGGCCGCCGCAGCCTAAGGGTGGTGAGCATGGCCGCAGAGGCCCATTCGGTTCAATTCTATACAAAGGCGGAGTGCCACCTTTGTGATGACGCCCGCTGTATGCTGTTGAGCTTGGGCAGTCGCTACCCTCTGAGCGTCGCCGAGGTAGACATAACTTCAGATGAAGCCTTGCTCTGGAGCTACGGGGAGGCCATACCGGTGATAGTGGTGGACGGCCAGTTCACCCTGGCGGGACGCATTGCTGAGGTCGACCTGGAGGAGTGGCTAGAGGAGTTTCCTGTCAGGCCCCCCAGGCGCATCGGTGGTGTGGGGGCATAGCCCGTGCAGCTATATACCGGGTTTGGGGGGAAGGGAAGAACAATCGTTGTCGAACCACCATATTCGGCCTCCTTGTCATTTTGTAGACCTCTGGTTTATAATGTGGGCTTAGTCTGATAAGGGATTGGTGAATCATGCCGCCTTTGGCCTATTTTGAGAACGAGTTCCAACCTGTCGCCGATTGCAAGATAAGCATCATGACCCATGCCCTCCACTACGGCACCGCCTGCTTTGAGGGGATACGGGTCAACTGGAACGATGTGGAGAGTGACCTGTACCTATTTCGTCTGCGGGAGCACCAGGCACGCCTGCTCAAGAGCTGCAAGGTGCTTAAGATAAACCTGCCGTATACCGTGCAGGAGTTGTGCGACCTGGCCGTTGAGCTGGCGCAGAGGAGCGGCTACAAAGAGGATGTGTATATCCGTCCTCTGGCCTACAAGAGTTCGGAGACCATAGGCCCTAAGCTGCACGCTCTGGAAGACGGCTTCTTCATGACCGTCACCCCCTTCCCTCCCTATTTAGATGTGGAGAAGGGTGTTAGGGCCTGCGTCTCGTCCTGGCGGCGGATTGATGACACCATGTTCCCGCCACGGGCCAAGGTCACCGGGCTGTATATCAACAGTGCCATCGCTAAGACCGATGCCGTGGACGCCGGCTACGATGAGGCCATATTGCTTACCGCCGACGGTCATATCTCTGAGGGCACCGGGCAGAACCTGATGATGATTCTGGACGGCAAGCTGGTCACGCCTCCTTCCAGCGATAATGTGCTGCTGGGCATTACCAAGGACACCATGATGACTCTGGCCCGCGATGAACTGGGGGTGGAGACCGAGGAACGCACCTTGGACCGTAGTGAACTATACATGGCGGATGAGGCCTTCTTCACCGGCACCGCCTCCCATCTGACACCCATACTGGAGGTAGACAGCCGACCTGTGGGGAACGGCCAGATAGGGGAAATCACCCGCAAGCTCATGACGCTCTACTTTGACATCATTCGGGGCAAGAACGCTCGCTACAGGGAGCAGTGGTGCACCCCGGTATACCGCCGCTCCTGAAGTTACGGTAACCTTTTCGGCGCGCATTGCGCCCTTGACTCCCGATTTTGGGTTAACCAAGGGAATTTTGTCTTAACCAAAATCCTTCCCGGATTAACCGCCATACATCCAACCTTTGCCCTGTGGGGGTCCCTCACTGCCCGTGTAAGTCGCCTACTCCGCAACACCGGGTTATACTTAAGAGCAGCCGGCATGTTTTGACCGGCATGATTATGCCACCCATTATTCAGGTAGAGCACCTCACCAGAAGGTTTGGCGACCTCACGGCAGTAGACGATGTCAGCTTTGAAGTGGCCCAGGGGGAAGTGTACGGTTTCCTGGGCCCCAACGGGGCAGGGAAGAGCACCACCATCAACATCCTGTGCACCCTTCTGCGGCCCTCCGGGGGACATGCCCTCGTGTGTGGGCTGGACGTAGTCCATAGCCAGGATCAGGTGCGTCGGTGTATCGGCCTGGTCTTCCAAGATCCCAGTCTGGACGAGAGGATGAGCGCCTACGAGAACCTGGAGTTCCACGCCATGGTCTACGGCGTCCTACGCGCGGAGCGCCGGCACCGCCTAGAGGAGGTGCTACGCATGGTGGGGCTATGGGAGAGGCAAAAAGATGTGGTAAGGAGGTTCTCCGGCGGCATGCGTCGCCGCCTGGAGATAGCACGGGGCTTGGTGCACCGCCCACGTATTCTGTTTCTGGATGAGCCTACCTTGGGCCTTGATCCCCAGACGCGCGTCCGCATCTGGGAGCACCTGCACTGGCTTTGCCGGGAGCAGGGGATGACCCTGTTCTTCACCACCCACTATATGGACGAAGCGGAGCATGCTGACCGCATAGGTGTCATCGACCGGGGTCGCCTGGTGGCCCTGGACAGCCCCGATGCCCTCAAACAGTCCCTGGGTGGGGATATCATCGTACTGAGAACGGCGGACAACGCCGCCGCCGCGCGGGAGATAGACCAGCTTTTTCACCTGACGGCCACGGGGGATGGGGACAGCCTGTTCTTAGAGGTAAGCCGCGGCAGTGAGCTAATCCCTACCATCAGCCGTTCACTGGATACCACAATACAAAGCATTACCCTGCGCCGTCCTACCCTTGACGATGTCTTCTTGCGCCTTACCGGAAGGGAACTCCGGGATGAAGAGGCCAGCGGTATGGAGACCATGCGGGCCTGGGCCCGGACACGGATGAGAAGGGAGGGCGGCCGTTGACCGCCGCACTGCGAGGCATTTATGCGATATGGTACCGTGAAGCGCTGAGGCTACGGCGGGACCGCCTGCGGTTGGTGGGCCACCTGCTGTCACCGTTGCTCTTCTTGCTGGTATTTGGGGTGGGGTTGGGGCGAACCATCGGGGGCCTGACGCCCGGGCTGGATTTCATCAGCTTCCTGTTCCCTGGCATTGTGGGCATGTCCGTGCTTATGACCGCATTCATGTCCGGTATCTCCGTGGTGTGGGAGCGTGAGATGGGGTTTTTAAAAGAGGTGCTTGTAGCCCCCATTCCCCGGGCCTCCCTGGTAATTGGCAAGATCCTGGGAGGGGCCACCGTAGCCCTGATACAGGGCATTATTATCCTGCTCCTGTCACCCATAGCCGGTATAGAGCTTACGCCGGGGGTGATATTGCGCCTGGTGCCCCTGATGCTGCTGCTGGCGGCCTCCCTAGGTGGGCTGGGGGTGCTTCTGGCATCCCGCATGTACTCCATGGAGGGCTTCCAGATGCTCATGAACATCCTCGTCATGCCCATGGTGTTCCTCTCCGGGATATTCTTCCCGGTGCAGAACCTGCCCATATGGTTGGGGGTAATAGTTCGGATAAACCCGGTTACCTACGGGGTGGATGCCATCCGCCAAGTGATGTTAGGGGATGCGGCCCCCCAACTGCTCATGTTCGGCGAGCCCGTGAGTATCACCCAAGACATCCTGGCGGTGAGCACCTTTGGGGCGGCCATCGTCGTCTTGGGCATCTGGTCCTTCTCCCACCAGGATTAGGAACTTATGACCTGTCCCACAATCTCACCATCCTGAGCAGCAACGGGCAGCGTTATTCAGATACAGCGGTCTAGAAGTGTTTCAATAGTCTCAGATTCATTATTGCTGGTCAAACGCCGAAAGAATGAGGAATCGGAATACGGTAACCCAGAGAACTATGCTGGCGAACCTGAATGCCTTTTCGCTCAGCCTTTTACCAGGGAGAGGAATTCGGCGCGGGTGGCGGCCCGGTTGCGAAAGAGGCCCCGGGTGGCCGAGGTGATGATGTTGCTTCCCGGCTTCTTTATGCCACGCATGGTCATACACAGGTGCTCCGCCTCTATCACCACGGCCACGCCGTCCGGTTGGATAGCCTCCGTAATAGTGTCGGCAATCTGCCGGGTTAGCCGCTCCTGAAGCTGGGGGCGGCGGGCCAGGATTTCCACCACCCTGGCCAACTTGCTGGCCCCCACGACCCTGCCGTTATTGTTGGGGATATAGCCTAGGTGGGCGTTGCCGAAGAAGGGCAGCAGGTGGTGCTCGCACATGGAGTAGAAGGGGATGTCACGGAAGACCACCATCTCCCGGTGTCCTTCCTCAAAGCCCACGGCCAGCACCTCCCTGGGGTCCTGGTCCATGCCGCTGAAAAGCTCGGCATACATATCGGCCACCCGCCGGGGGGTTTCCCGCAGCCCTTCCCGCTGCCGGTCCTCACCAATGGCGTCAATCATCTTCCCCACTATCCGCTCTATCGCCTGGCGGTCAATCAACGATACCTCCGGGCGTGGCACGGCTCAGAGGAGGCTTTATAAGTCTGGCGGCCTAGGCGGCGCTGGCTGCTGCGGTCGGCTGAAAAGTAGGTGTCCCCGCCTAAATAGAGGGCGGGCAGTACATTTTTCAGGTTCAGCATCTCTTGGGAGTTAAAAGCCTTGGGGCTGGAATGCACCGCCACCACCTCTCCGACGAACAGTGTGTGGTCCCCATAGCTGCGGTGGTCCATCACGCGGCATTCGTAGGAGGCGTAGGCGTCTGTTAGCAGAGGGGCGGAGATTATTGTGGGCGGCTCCCGTTTGATATTGAAAGTGGAGAACTTGTCCACATCGTCGTCCTTGGACACACCCACTTGGGCTATCACCTACGCCTGGCCCACAGGCATGAAGTTGACGCCGAACTCCCGGCTTTCCATAATCAGCCGGTAAGTCAGGCGGTGTGGGGAGATGGCCACCCCATACAGCGGTGGGGAGTAAGAGATGGGGGCGTGCCATACAGCGGTCATAGCGTTCTCTTTGTCTTTGCTCTGGGTGGTCACTACCACCGCCTGGTGAGGATAGTGGTGGAAAAAGCGCCCCACTTCATGCGTTACAGTCTTGTCCATGAGCTACCTCCAAGTGTCCCTATGATAGCTTTTTCTATTTGCTCCAGGTCTGGTGGGATAACTGTGGGTTCTGGGGCCTGGCTCATGGCTGTATCAGGGTCCTTCAGCCCCGTGCCGGTGATGACACACACTATCTGCTTGCCAGCCACGCTTAGCCCTTGCCGGGTTGATTTTAATAGGCCGGCGACCGATGCCGCTGAGGCGGGTTCACAAAATATACCCTCAGCACTGGCCAGTAGCCGGTATGCCTCCAGAATCTCATCATCGCTGACAGCACCCACACCGCCCCCGGACTCGTTACCGGCCGCCACCGCGCCCTGCCAGAGGGCCGGATTGCCGATGCGGATGGCGGAGGCCACGGTGTGGGGGTCGGCAACCGGTTCACCTCGCACTATCGGGGCGGAGCCCTCAGCCTGAAAACCCATCATCCGGGGAGTACGGCTTGATTTCTCCCTGCCGTGGAACTCCTGAAAGCCCCGCCAGTAAGCGGTGATATTACCGGCATTACCCACGGGGATAAACAGGTAGTCCGGTGCATCCCCCAGCGCCTCAATCACCTCAAAAGCGGCGGTCTTCTGACCTTCAAGGCGGTAGGGGTTGAGAGAGTTTACTAGGGTGAAGGGGTGCCTATCGGATAGGCCCCTGGCAACCTCCAGAGACTGGTCAAAGCTACCCTCTATGGCGATTACCTGGGCGCCGCAGACAAGGGCTTGGGCCAGTTTCCCCAGTGCGATGCGCCCCTGTGGCACCAGTACGATTACCCTTAGTCCACAGCGGGCACCGAAAGCCGCTGCTGAAGCGCTGGTGTTGCCCGTAGAGGCACAGATAATGGCTTGGCTACCTGCCTCCACAGCCTTGGCCACCGCCACCACCATGCCGCGGTCCTTGAATGAGCCAGTGGGGTTGCACCCCTCCATCTTGAAATACACCTCCCCACCCGTCTCACGCTCAATTTGCCTGGAGCGCACCAGGGGGGTCTCCCCTTCCCCTAGGGTAATACGGGGGGTGACCGGGGTAAGAGGCAGGAACTCAGCATATTGTGTCAGCACGCCCCGTCCCACCTCAGGCCTCCACCCGGAGGAAGCTGGCTATCTCCGTCACCGCCCCCAACTCCTGCGTCTTCCACAGCGCCTGCTGCACCGATTCCTCCAGTGCGGGATGGGTCATCAGCACCAACTCGGCGGTGCCGGCGGCCTGGTGGGCCTCCATCTGTATAACAGAGGCGATGCTGATGGATAGGTCACCCAGGACCCGTGAAATCTGCGCCAGCACACCCGGGCTGTCAGCCACCACCATGCGCAAATAGTAGCGGGCAGTCAGCTGAGATATGGGAGCGATATCCCGGCCTATATCCTGTGTGGGGCGGGGCACCGGGCCTATGCCCTGGTATAGCCTGCGGGCGATGGCTAGTACATCCGCCAACACAGCGCTTGTGGTGGGGAGACTGCCTGCACCCAGGCCGTAAAAGATGACCTGGCCCACCAGGTCTCCCTCCACCTGTACCGCATTGTAGGCGCCACTCACCTTGGCCAGCAAAGACTCCTGAGGCACTAAGGCCGGGTGTACCCTCACCTCCACGGCACCATCCCGCTCTTTGGCGATGGCCAGGAGCTTGATGGCATAGCCCAGTTCCCCGGCATACCGGAAGTCGCGTCCTGTCAGCCGACGGATGCCCTCACGGTATACATCCTCCGGCTTTACGCGAGTGTTGAACGCCAGGGTGGCCAGTATGGCCAGCTTGTAGGCGGCATCAACACCATCCACATCATCGCTGGGGTCAGCCTCGGCAAACCCCAGCTCCTGGGCTGCCGTTAAAGCGGCGTTGAACTCCAACCCTTCGGCCGCCATACGGGAAAGTATGTAGTTGGTGGTGCCGTTGATGATGCCGTGGATCGCGATGACCTCATTGGCCACCAGGTCGCGGAGCAACGGCGCGATGATTGGGGTCCCGCCCGCGACGCTGGCCTCGAACAGCACGCGTACACCCTTCTCCCGAGCCAGGCGAAGAATGCGCTCGCCGTGTCGGGACATCACCTCCTTGTTGGCGGTGACGACGTGCTTCCCGCGCGAGATGCTCTTGAGAATGTAGTCTAGGGCAGGCTCTTCCCCGCCCATGACCTCGACGACGATATCCACATCG
>JASLXN010000003.1:22677-26472 GCA_030740315.1 Dehalococcoidia bacterium
GCTGATGCGGTTGGCGGCTAGGTCTCCCACAAAAGATCCTACAAGGGGGATGCCGCCGCCGACACTGGCCTCGTACCTCAACTCCACACCCTTACTCTGGGCCAGCGAGACCAGTTCCGGGCCGTGTTTGGCCATCACTTCCTTGTTAGCGGTCACTAGGTGCTTGCCGGAGGTCAGTGCCCGGCTGGCATATGGCAAGGCTGGGTTCTCCCCGCCCATGAGCTCCACCACGATATCAATCTCTGGGTTACTCAGCACCTCATCCGCATCGGTAGTCAGAAGATTGGAATCCAGTGACACGGCACGGAGCTTATCCGTCTGGCGTACTAGAATCCTCTGCAGCCGCAGAGGGCAGCCCACCCTGCCTGCCAGGCCGCCCTTCCTTTCTAGAAGGGCCTGGGCCACCCCAGAGCCAACTACACCTAACCCCAGTAGCCCGATGACTATCTCTTTGCGGTCTTTAACGGTTTTCATTTTTATCTAACGCCCGGAGCCGCCACGGCCATCACCGGGATGTCTGGGAGGTAGCCCAACTCTCCCGGCGTGGACTGAGGTTCTCCTCAATATGGCTGGTCTCCCTCTTTCCGTCCAGCCACTCCTGCCAAGCCACTCCTGCCAGTTGCTCCCGGTGTGATGCCTCCAAATCCCGGACCTCACGCCCCTCTACCTTAGCAATTACGTACCCGTTGGGGGTGGCAATGGGCTGGCTGGTCTCCCCAATCCCTAGGGCGAATATGGCGGCCGCCACCTCCGGTAAGCCCACTACATCGCGAGTCACCCATCCCACCTCACCACCGGTGGATGCCGTCGCAACATCCGTGGACAACTCCTCGGCCAGTCCGGCAAACTCCTCCCCAGCTTCCAACCTGTCCAAAACTTGAAAGGCGTCCAGGTCTGTTTCCACCAGGATATGGTACAGGTTAACCTGCTCCGCTTCCTGGGGCACCTGCTCCAAAAATTGCTCAAACCCTTTGGTCTGTAGTAGGGTAGCCTCCACCACCCGGCGCAGTTCCCCTGATGTGAAACCTACTTCCCACAGGTACTGGCGGTAGCTCTCCTCTAGGCTTGCCAGGCCCCCTTCTGTGCTGGGTTCGGCCGGTGGCCGAAGATATTCCTCAATCTCTGTAGGGGTTACGGATAGTCCCAGTGAGGGTGCTTCCTGACGGAGTATCTCGTTGTTTATAGCCTGCTGCAGTACCAGCGATGCCGGCGGGGACGTTGTTGTGTCAAAAGGGCCGGCGGCGAACCGGAGCATTTTGGAGAAATAGGAAGAACTGATGGGCGTGCCGTTAACAGTGGCCACAGTCTCCCACCGGGGAAGGACAAGATTGTATAGATACCCGAACCCGATGACGGCCGGCGCGGCTGCAATCGCCGCTATACAGGCAAACAGGATAGTCCGCTCTCGTCTTCGCCGCTGTGCAAGTCGGGATAGATGAATCGCCGACACATGAACAGGTTGCCTCTGGGGCTGTTTCTTGGGCTTCACGTCGCCCGCCGACTAATCCCTGGAGGGTAGGCCGCCGCCATATATGTGCTCAGGGGTGTAGGGAAAAAGAGCCAGATAGCGGGCCCGTTTAATAGCGGCAGCTATCGCCCTTTGGTGACGGGCGCAACTGCCCGTTTTGCGCCGAGACTCTATTCTCCCGCGGTCAGAAACATAGCGGCGCAGCCGGGCAGGGTCCTTGTAGTCAATCACCAGACCCTTGTCAACACAAAAAGCGCACGGGCGACGACGAGCGGCGTACCGCCCTCGCCCTTCGCGCTTTTTACCTCCTTTTACAAAACGGGGCATCTATACTCTCCCTCTCCCTCATAGTTTGGATTAAAATGGCAAATCCTCTGGCTCCACTTCGCCCTGGGGGCCAGTCGACTCCTCAGTCAGTTGAGCCGCTGGCTGGCGGTCGAGAAACAGAACCTGGTTGGCTATTATCTCGTTGCGGAAGCGACGTTGCCCGTCCTGGCTTTCCCACGTGTGAGTCTTCAGCCTTCCTTCTACGTAGGCACGCCGCCCGCGGCTAAGGAACTGGTTACAGGTCTCAGCCAAGCGGTTCCATGATACGATAGTGAACCACTCTGTTTCCTGCTTCCTGTCCCCTTCCTTAGTGGTGAAACCGTGGTTCACCGCCAGATTGAATGATGTAACTGGATTACCGTTGGGGGTGAACCGCATCTCAGGGTCATTGCCAACATTCCCGATGAGCATCACTTTGTTCAAGTCGGCCATCTTTGCCCCTCTTCATTCACTCTTTTTTTACAACTAGGTAACGCAGCACTTCATCAGCAAACTTCAGGTTGGCCTCCAACTCGCGGTTGAGCTTGGATTCCCCCTGGTAACTGGCAAGGACATATATGCCTTGGCGGAAACTCTTGATGGGATACGCCAGCTTCTTGCGCCCCCATTGTTCCTGGCTGATAACCGAGCCGCCGTTAGAATCAATCCAGCCGGTAAGCTTTTCCAGGCTGGAACTAAGGGCTTCCTCTTCCAATTCTGGGTTGAAAATCAACACCATTTCATATTCGCGCAAACATATACCTCCTGATAGACCAGACATTATAGCACGGGTTCCAGAGGTGGGAAAGGCGAGTACTGTCCAGCGGCACTTGACTGTCGTCTTATAGGCTTATTAACTCAATAACATTGCTCAAGTACAGCGGCTATAGCGAGTAGCAGTCTTTAGGGGTAGCCTTGGCCATGCTTGACAACGGACGAAGCCACGCTACAATGGTTGGCAAACAACTGATAGAGGATTGGCAAATACCCGAGGGGCATCTGGAAAGACGGAGGAGCAAATGGGCACACCACTGGAAGGCATAAGGGTTATAGACCTCACTGTCTGGCTGCAAGGGCCTTACAGCACAGCTATGCTGGCGGATATGGGGGCGGAGGTGATAAAAGTGGAAGACTTCCCCCAAGGGGATCCGGCCCGGGGTGTCCAGTTGTCATCCGCAACCGGTATATTCCCGCCCAGCCCTATCAACTACCTGATTGAGCTGCAGAGCCGGGGCAAGAAGTCGGTGGCCGTAAATCTCAGGCAGGAGGGGGCCAGCGAGATTATCCATAAGCTGGCTGCCAACTCCGACGTTTTCGTCTCTAATTTGCGGAAAGGGGCACTGGATAAGTTCGGCCTGGACTACGGTGCCTTGTCAGCTATCAATCCGCAGATTATTTATGCCACCGCATCCGGCTACGGGCAGAAAGGCCCTGATGCGGCACTCCCCGCCATGGACTTCGCGGTACAGGCCCGTGGGGGTATGCTCAGCATCATCGGTGAACCGGATTCGCCGCCGCCTCCGGTGGGTGTGGCGGGATACGCCGATACCATAGGGGCCATGCAGCTTGCCTTCGCTGTCACTATGGCGCTTCTGGCCCGTGAGCGTACCGGCATCGGCCAGGAGGTACACACCTCACTACTGGGGGGCCAATTGGCTGTGGGGGCTCTGGAGCTGCATGGCTATCTCTTCTCCGGACAGAACCCCAGCCGTGTCAGCCGGAGGAATGCCTCCAATCCGCTGCGTATCAGCTACGAGGCCGGTGACGGCCGGTGGCTGTGCTTCAACCTTACCCAGTCCGACCGATATTGGGGGGGCTTTTGCCGGGTGCTTGGCCTTGATGAGATAATAGACGACCCCCGATTCAACAGCGCCTCTTCGCGTCAAGAGAACTGCACTGAGCTGGTATCCCTGCTGGATCAGGTAGGGCTCGTAGACGTCCTCGATGGTGTCGGCCTCCTCGCCGATGGCGGCCGATAAGTTGTTGAGCCCCACGGGGCCACCGCCGAACTTGTCGATCAC
>JASLXN010000040.1 GCA_030740315.1 Dehalococcoidia bacterium
GCCGCTGGGGGAGGCCCCTCGGTGGACGCTGCTAGCACCATGTATGTCGGTGCCATCTCATATCCCAATCTGCCGGCGCGCTCCTGTACGGCGCGGGAGGAGGTGAATTCTCCTGTGACCAGGGCCTCCACCAGGCCCGCCTGGAGACGGTCCTCGGTCTCGATGGCGGCCTGAATGCGTGAGGCATCTATGGCCAGTGCGGCTGCGCCTCGGCGTACTGCCATACGGTCCATATCGGAGGTATCCTCCCGCGGCGCTAATAGGAAGAGGTAGCTGCTTGACCCGCTGGCGGCGATGACGGGACTGAAGAAGGCGGCTATCCTGGTGCTGATTGGCAGCCCCACCACTGGTGGCTCGGAAGCGCTTTGGGGGGCATCCCTTAGCCGGCGCACAGCACCCTCTAGGTGAGGCTCGAGCAGAGCCAGGGCTTCCTTGGGTTCCGGTTTCCCACCGGGGCCGGGGAGGTAGAAGGTCAGCCCGAATCCCTCACCTAGCACCCCCAGGGTCTTTTCCGTAAGCTTGCCGAGCCTGCGGACGATGGACTCCAGGCCGCACCCAGTGATGGCTAAATCGGTTAAGACCCGGGAGAATTCCTGCTCTTGCTGATAGAGGCTGAGGCGCTCCCGGCTGATAAGTTTGGTAATACGCAGTTCCAATGGTGGGAGGCTGGTATTGGGTGGTAGCTCCAGGAGCGGTAAAGACATGCCCTGTGCCCTGTCGCGGACATCGGCGTTAATCTGGCCCAGCAGGGCCACAGCCGATGCCCCCCTTTCCCCCAGGGAGGTCACCAGGCTGGACAGCGGTGCCCCAAGCAACGCTGCCACCTGAGTGGAGGCCAGGGCCAGTTCCCCACCACGCAGCAAATCGAAGCCGGGTGGAGTGGGCTTCAGGCTCACCACCCAGTTAACCTCGTTGTACAGCCCGGCCTCCCCGGCAACTATCCGGGTGCCGGGAGGCAGCGCCTGCCGCCGTACCGTATCTACGGTTGCCATTCACCACACCCCAAGGTAGTGGTCTATCTCCCAGGGGGTGACATAGCGGCGGTAGTCCTCCCACTCCCTTGCCTTGGCCTCCAGGAACTTGGTATATAGGGGTTCAGCCAACGCTTCCTGCACCACTTGGTCTCGGCGCAGCGCATCCAGGGCCTCGCCCAGGGTTCCGGGAACGGCGGAGATGTGGCGGCGCTGAAGTTCTCCGGCGTCCATGGCAAATAGACTCTCCTCCACGGGTGGCGGCAAGGGCATCTCGTCCCGTATGCCATGGAGGCCGGCTTTCAGCATGGCGGCGAAGGCCAGGTACGGATTACAGGAGGGGTCCGGGTTCCTGAGTTCTACCCGTGTCGTCTCCCTCTTCTGGGGGTTGACCAGCGGCACCCGGATGAGAGCGGAGCGGTTGACGCGCGCCCAGGTGATGTGCACCGGAGCCTCAAAGCCGGGCACCAGCCTCTTGTATGAATTGACCAGAGGGCAGAGCAGGGCGCTCATGCCGGGGGCGTGATGGAGGAGCCCTGCGATGAAGTGACGGGCTATTGTCGAGAGGCCGTATTCGTCTTGAGGGTCGGCGAAAGCGTTGTGGTTGTTATCGATGAAGAACAAGCTCTGATGTATGTGCAGGCCGCTGCCTTCCATCTCTAACAGAGGTTTGGGCATGAAGGTGACATCCAGGCCGTGTCTCTGGGCTATGGCCCTCAGCGTGTAGCGGCAGGTGATAAGGTTGTCCGAACTAGTAATGGCCGGCTGAGGGGTAAGGTCTATTTCATGCTGGCCCACCGCAATCTCATGGTGGCTGGTCTCAACCTGGATGCCGATATCCTGGAGGGCCTTCACCATCTCTTTGCGCACGACGGCGGTAGGGCCGGTGCCCAGGTCAAAGTAGCCCCCCCGATCCTGGCGCAGGGGAGTCATGCACCCCCCTTCCCCCGGTGAGAACAGAAAGAACTCCAGTTCCGGTGCGGTGCGGAACTGGTAGCCCATCTCGGCGGCCTCCTCCATTACCCGCATCAGGGCGGTGCGGGGGTCGCCGGTAAATGTCTCGCCCTGCGGTGTGAGCACCCAGCAGATGACTCTGGCGGAGGACTCATCGGCGTTCCGTTCCCAGGGGAGCACTGCCAGTGTGGACAGATCCGGCTTGAGGTACATATCGCTTTCCAAGATGCGGGCCAGGCCGTCCACTGAGGAGCCGTCAAACCACTTTCCGCGCTCCATGCAATCACCGAACTGCTCGACGGGGATAGTGACGCTCTTGACCACTCCCAGCACATCGGTGAACTGGAGGTGGATAAAACGCACCTTATCCTTGTGCAGTTGGCCCATGATATTCTCGATTGTGGGGCCTTCGCGCCTCTGGCGTGCCATAATGCTCCTTCTCTACGCCTCTTCCTCAATACATTTATTGTACATGATGAACAAGATTAAGCAACAGGGGCGTTGAGGGAGCGGGAACAATTGTGGTGCAGACTTTTTGGTGGATGAGGTGTGGTTAGGTTAAAGGTATAGCTTCAATACTTGTACGGGGGTCTCAGCAGCCGGGCCGCAGGCGGCGTAGCAGGTCTTGTAGGACCGCCCTCAGCTCCTCCCGCGGGGCGGTATCCGCCAGGGCCAGCAGGCGCTCTATTTCCTGCGCAGCATCCGGTGTGAACTCCGCCGGTGACAGGGGGCGGCGGTCCACCAGCAGGCGGAATACATCGGGCCGTGCGTAGTGGCCCACCACATCGAGGCTGTGCTTCTCTTCCAGGATGCGGTCCAGGTCCAGGTCGGCGTACAGCACGGCTTCCTCGTTGTAGACTGGCCCCTCTATATATTTGCCATCGGGGCCGATGATGGCGCTGCCGCCGTGGCTCAGCACGGGGGGTATGGACTCCATCTCGGAGCGCAATTCGAAGTCGGCGGGCAGGTGATCCCTGGTGAGATAGCTACACGCCGTCAGTACGAAGGTCCGGCCCTCGTGGGCCAGTGCCCGGCAGGCAAGCTGGAAAGTCTCCCCCGCGGAGGGCCACAAGGACGCATGTATCTGAAGGCCCTGGGAGTACAGGGCGTAGCGGGCTAGAGGCATCCAGTGTTCCCAGCAGATGAGGCCTCCCAGCCTCCCGATATCGGTGTTGAAAACATCCAGCGTGCTGCCGTCCCCCATGCCCCAAATCATACGTTCATGGTAAGTAGGCACCAGCTTGCGATGTCGACCCAGCACCGTACCGTCGCGGTGCAGATAGAGGATTGTATTGTAGAGGGTACCGGAGTGCGGGGTGCGTTCGTTAACGCCTATGGCAACGAAGGTACCAGCCTGGCGGGCGGCCTCCCCTAGGGCCTGAGTGGACGGGCTGGGTATTTCCACGGCGTTGTTGTACAGCCGGGCGTAGGCCTTCTTGGCCGGCTCGTAGTTCCACTTGGAGGTGGTATTGGCCCACACCGGATAGCCGGGCACCCAGGTCTCCGGGAAGACTACCAGTTGCGTCCCATTGCGCCCCGCCTCCGCTATCAGGTGGCAGGCCTTATCCATCGTGGCCTCCCGGTCGAGAAAGATCGGCGCCGCCTGTACCACCGCCGCCCGGACCAAAGACATGATTACCTCCTGTATGACAGTAATAATTATAGCAGGTAACGGTTACCAGGTTGATGATGGTCATTGACAGGGAGGGGAGTTTGCATTTAAATAGGACTGCGGGGGGAAGTGTCGGAATGGCAGACGAGCATGACTTAGGATCATGTGCCTTAGGGCGTGGGGGTTCGAATCCCCCCTTCCCCAGAGCGGATAATGAGCGCCAATGGCCTGTTGGCCTGATGGGTGAATTATGGCGGGTGATAATATGAATGGCTACCTTGAAGCGGCCCGCACGCTATACGAAGAGGCCCTGGTGGCCTTTGAGCAGGGCAAAGGGAGCGAAAACCCCAAAGCCATAAGAGAGGCTGCCGAGAAGGCCTGGGGGGCCATGGTTCAGGCCACTAACAGCCTGATTGAGAAACGCCGCTTGCCGCTGCCGCGGACCCCGGCGGGCCGTAGGGCACGGCTGGCTGACTTGGAGCGCCTGGACGGCCGTATCAAGCAACTGGGGTTCCGAGACCGCTTCGGCGCGCGAGAACATTTTTTGCATGAGGACTGCTATTTTGATGGTATCTGCCCTGTCGACCTACTCGAGGAAGACATCTTCAGCAAGGTGCGGGACTACATAAAAGACGCTGCTTCGTATGTGAACCAGGGAGGCCACCGGTAAGCAATCACAGTCCCATTGCTCAGCCGACACCGCAAAATGTGCCCGGTGTAATGGAGCGCATCCGTAACTTCTGTATTATCGCCCACATCGACCACGGCAAGTCCACTCTGGCAGACCGCCTGCTGGAGCTAACCGGTGCTATACAGAGACGGGAAATGCAGGAGCAAGTGCTGGATCAAATGGATCTGGAGCGGGAACGGGGTATAACTATCAAGGCCAAGGCCGTGCGGCTCTCTTGCAGCTCTCCGGCGGGTGGCAGCTACCAGATTAACCTCATTGATACCCCTGGCCATGTTGACTTCACCTACGAGGTGTCCCGCAGCCTGGCTGCCTGTGAAGGTGCGGTGGTGGTGGTGGATGCCACCCAGGGTGTGCAGGCCCAGACGATGGCCAATGTGTTTATAGCCCAAGAGTTGGGTCTTACCTTGATACCGGTAATCAATAAGGTAGACCTTCCCAATGCTGAGCCGGAGCGTGTGGCCGAAGAGATGGAGGAGATGCTGGCCTTCCCTACAGAGGACATCATAGAGGTCTCGGCTAAGGAAGGTTGGGGGGTGGACAAGGTCATAGAGGTCGTGATAGACCGTGTGCCGGCGCCATCTGGGCAGCCTACGTCCGCCTTGCGGGCACTCATATTTGATGCCCACTATGATCCGTATAAAGGGGTGGTGGCCTATGTGCGGGTGGTGGATGGCTCTGTGGAGAAAGGGCAGGAGCTACGCCTCATGGCCACCGGTGCCGTTGCCGAGGCCATGGAGGTGGGCGTGTTTACACCACAACCCCAAGCTGTAGCTGGGTTGGGCACTGGAGAGGTGGGCTATGTCGCCACCGGGCTCAAAGATATCCAGCAGTGCCAGGTGGGGGATACTATCACAGGTGCGGAACGCCCTGCGGCTGAGTCGCTGGCTGGATACCGAGCTGCCAAGCCCATGGTGTTTGCCGGCCTCTACCCAGTGGACCCCGGCGGATACCTGGCCTTGAAGGACTCCCTGGAGAAGTTGCGCCTCAATGACGCCTCGCTTACCTTTGAGGCCGAGACCAGCCAAGCGCTGGGTGCCGGGTTCAGAGCTGGTTTTCTGGGGCTGCTCCACCTGGACATAGCCCGGGAAAGGTTAGAGCGGGAGTACGGCATAGACCTGCTGGTCACAGCCCCCAGCGTGGGTTACCGGGTAGGGCTGCGGGACGGGGGGCAGATTACAGTGGACAATGCCGCGGCGCTGCCTCCGTCCGGCGATATAGCTGAGATAATGGAACCCTGGCTCCGAGTGACCGTCGTGACACCCAGCAGCTACCTGGGAGCCGTCATGGAGTTGCTCAGTGAGAGGGGTGGGGACTACGGCTGTATGGACTATTTGGGGGACAGGGCTTCCGCCTGGGAGAGAGTTGTGCTAGACTACCACCTGCCCTTGCGGGGGCTGCTCGGCGGCTTCTTTGGCGCCCTCAAGTCATGCTCACAGGGGTATGCATCCCTGGACTATACCTTAGAGGACTACCGTGCTGCTGACCTGGTTAAGCTGGAGGTGCTGATTAACCATAGGCCGGTGGATGCCTTGGCCAGCATTGTGCTCGCCTCCGAGGCTTACAAGAGGGGTAAGGAGTTGGTGGCCCAGCTATTCCGCCTTATCCCCAGGCAACAGTTTGATGTGGCGGTGCAGGCGTCAGCCGGGGGCAGGGTCATCGCTCGGGAAACGATTAAAGCACTGCGCAAAGATGTAACCGCCAAGCTATACGGCGGGGATGTCACCCGGAAGAACAAGTTGCTAGCAAAACAGGCTGAGGGCAAAAAGCGGCTGAAACGGGTGGGACAAGTATATATGCCCCGGGAGGCGTTCTTCGATGGGGGGGGGGGGGGGGGGCCCCCCCCCCCCCCCCCCCGGGACCATTACCTTCAGGCTATCATCGTGTTGGAGATGAAGCTATCTCAGCCCGCGCTGGGTAAGGCAACTCCCCACTTTATAGGAAAGCCAGGCCAGGAACCAGGAGGCAACCACTGTCGCAGGGAACAGCGGGGCCATGGACCGGTAGCCCACTAGGCTTTCCTGGTTGCCCGGCAATGCCGATAAGATGCCCATGGCCAGGAACAAACCAATGGGAAGCCACCAGTAAATCTTAATTTTGGCCATTGCTACTCTCCTTGGGGCTGTGGCCGTTGCCGTTAATGCGGGATCGGAGCTCCTGCAGCCTTGGCAGGTCGGTGAATCCGGAAAGAAGCACTATACCGCGCAACTCGTCTACAGCGTTGACGGGGTAGTCCCCTCCCCTGATTTCGTAGCTGTCAATCTCTTGCTCCAGCCAGCTTTTAGCCTGGAAGAAGCCCTCCACATTAATCTGGTTCTTGGGGCCGGATATCATGAGCAGGCCACGGCCGGCATCTTTCATAACGCAACGGCAGGTCATACCGGCAGCTACAGCGCTCTTGATGACGGTGTAGCAGCGAAGGGTAGGACTTAGCTCACCTATGGAGTCACGCTTTTTGAAGAAGAAGAGCTTGTCCTTCTTGGTGCGGGCCTTTATCTGCGAGAAGCCCAAGACTGACATACCCTTCCAGGAGTTCATGATATCAGCGGCGTCCACAACCTTCACCCCTACCCGTCCATTGGTGGCTTCGCCGGCCCCGAGTAGGGAGGGCAATGGCTGCACCAGGCTATGGTTCATCGTGTTAAAAGCCTGGGCCAGGGTCATCCCCTCTCGCTTCCACAGGTTATTGTCAAAGAAGAGGATGCCGTCCGCAACGGGGCTCAGGTCATCTACACAATCCATGGCATTGCGGGCCATGAGCTTGCCATCGTCGTCTCCGGGCAGGATACCCAGGACATAAACGGGGTGGTCGTACAACTCCTTGAGTGCTTTGACCAGGACCGGAGCTCCGCCGGAGCCTGTACCGCCACCCAGCCCGGCTAATACCAGGAAGCTATCTATGTGCTCAGTCATCTTTCCTGCCACCGTGTGGACGATGGCCGGCATACCGCTTTGCATCACATGAGCTCCGGCATCCCTGAGGGTGCCAACGCCATGCCCCCTGGCCTCTGTTTGGCCGATAAGGATTCTGTCCTTCTGGGGGATGGTTTTCAGCCCCATGAGGTCGCTCTTGGCGGTATTCACTGCCATCGCGAAGGGGGCGATGTGACCGTGGATTCCCCACTTGTGGTAGTAAGCGAGCAGGTCAGCAATCCTTCCACCGGCCTGCCCCAACCCAATTACTCCAACTCTCATCTAACCTCCTCTTCGGGATAGATTCAGGGCCGGTTTACACACCGTCCCAACCCTGCGTGTTTGATTATACTCCAAAAACCGCTCTAATACAAGTACTAAAACAAGAAAAAAATAGAAATATATAATATTTCGCAACGGTACCATATACGCTCTACCTACAAGTGCATAGGTGGCTTTGAGGGTGGTTAAAAACAATTCATAGACCTGTCACATACTACGTTGACACGCAACACTGTACCATCTATACTTTGCTAGTTACGTGCAGCGGCTGGAGCCTACCCTGGGGAACCGGTGACCGGACTTCCTTTTTCTGGCGTTGCAGGATGGGACTATATGGTGGCGTAATGACATGAGAGTAAATATTCGTAGAAAAGGTCTGCATACTCCTTGCAACGGTTTGGGGGAAAACGCAGAACTCACTGAACACGAGCAGGTCACCACTACATTGGGGACAGGGCGCTATGTTCCACCCGGAGCTAAACGAGGTGTGGCCTGAGCCTGCACCTTACGGCGGCCGCTTCTGAGATGCAGACTGGTGGGGGACTGGTTGTGGTATGTTATTTATAAATATTTTACCTGCACCTCCGACGGCTTTGAAAGAGTTCAGAGGGGTTGTAGGGGATGTGGTTCGGCCGGTTTCCTGTTGGGCACTGAGTGGGGGTAGGCGGTTGGTATCAGTTGATAATAGGGCAAAATAGCGTGGAACTAGAGGGCAAGATCCGAGCGTTACGGGATTTGATGGCCAAGGGCGAGGCAAAGGTAGTGGGCTATGTGGCCCTTATTGTGGCAGCCGAGATCACGACCGTCCTTATCAATCCCGGCTTTGGTGTCTTTAGCCACTTGGTTGTGCTTACGGCACTGCTGATCCACTCTTCGCTGGCAGCATCTACTAGTGCCCGCCTCATTTTGTTGCCTCTGGCCCTGGGGCCACTTACCAGGATACTGAGCCTCGCTATGCCGCTTAACCTGCTACAGCCTATTTCCTCATTCCCTTTGGTGTATATACCGCTCTTCCTGGCGGCTGTGGTAGTAATGCGCAACCTGGGCCTTAAACGGTCAGAGGTTGGGATAGTGAGGGGCAAACTGCTGTTTCAAATACCCATCGCCGTTATGGGAATAGGCCTTGGGCTCGTAGAGTTTGGTATTTTAAGGCCGCCTCCCCTAGCAGGTCCACTGGGCACTGGTATCGTTTTACCCGCCCTCATACTTATAGCTACCACCGGCTTTGTGGAGGAACTCGTGTTTCGCGGAGTTTTGCAGCATGCTCTGCTGAAAGAATTGGGCAGAAGAGGCGTAATATATGCTGCTATAGTATTTGCCGTTCTCCATATCGGCTATCTGTCTGTGGCTGATGTAGTATTCGTGTTTGCGGTAAGTATTTTATTCGCCTGGGCGAGGCAGCGTACGGGTTCTTTGATTGGGGTAAGCATCTCGCATGGACTCACCAACACGGGCCTCTATTTGGTCTTCCCGTCTATTCCTTTTTAAAAAGAATCAGCAGGGTATATCAACCAAAAGAATGCGAGCGTTGCCTTAACGGCTAGGAGTCCCACAGGGTATTGGGTACAGCGGGGGAGGGAAGCGACAAAGCTGAAGTCTATATCACTACTCCTGTTACTTACAGCACTTATGTTGTTGTTGGTAGGTTGCAGTGGTGGTAGTCGGCCCCTACCGGATATCGATGCCACCGTAGACGCAAGGGTTGCCAAAGAGCGTGCCGCAGAGGCAACTGTAGATGCCAAGGTGAAGACCATCATTGAGGCTACCGCTCAGGCAGTGCCATCTGCCACACCAGTGCCACACGCAGCTTCACCTACGCCTTCACTGACACCGTTGCGGAAGAGTACTATCATCCGTACATCCACGAGTACACCGTCGGCGTACGTGCGATAGATACGAGGAGAAAAGACCTACGGATGAAAAACGGGGTGTCGAGTCCAACTCATCGTCTTCGTGGACTCCCCCGCAGGGATGTTCCAACGATAAGGATGTCACGCTCACCCTCTCGCCTGTCGACCCTGATGTAACCCAGTTCTTTTTACCAATGGGGAAATTACATCCTACCATCGGGCATCCCACTCCCACAGACCACGCCTACCATCTCCATGATAAGATCCCACAATGGGAGCAGGAGGGAGGACAAGGAGCTCCCTGGGTTCCCCCTTACGATGTGAGGGTTCCCGCTGACGGTCTGATCACCCATATCGAGGGTATGGGGTTTCAAGATCCCCCGCACGGTTTTTGGGGAACATCGGAGGATTACCGGATTATCATCTGGCACTCTTGTACCGTGGCAACCATCTACATTCATCTGGGAGGACTGGCCCCTGAAATTCTTCAGGTCACTGGGCCCATTGCTGAACGCGGTCATTGGAGTGGCAAGACAATCCCGGTTTAGCCTGAGCATGTGCGCAACAGTTTACGGGATAGTCAACAA
>JASLXN010000041.1 GCA_030740315.1 Dehalococcoidia bacterium
CCAACTGGCGCATGGTGCCGGAGAGGTCCACCACCAGAATAATATCTATTTTGGCCCGGATGTCCTTTGTGGTGACCATGATATCCTCTCGGGTCACCCCCTCATGGCGGTTGCGGATGGCCCGGCGCATGGTGTCTTTGAGCGATATATCCCGGTAGCGGTCACCGAAGCGGTACTGGCGTATGCCCACCACACGCCCCTCGCCGGCGGTTAGCTTCTTGCCGGTGGCGTGGCGGCCGTAGCCGGAGGAGTAGACACTTTCCCACACCCTGGGAGTCAGCTTCTCCAGAAGGAAGGCTATGCCACGCCGGCTAATTTCCCATCCCCGGTTCCCCTTCTCCAGCACCTGGTTCTCCTGGAGGAGCTCCAAGGTCTGCTGCAGGGCCTCGCTCTCCATCTCCCGGTGCGCCCGTATCATCTTCTCCTCGCGCAAGCGGGTCTCCTCAATCTCGGCCAGCAATTCCTCGGTGATGTTATCGGGGTGGAATCGGTCCGGGTATAACTCTTGAAGGCGCTGGTAGACATCTTGGTAGACACGGGCCAGCCGGGAGTCCGGGAAGCGGTGGATGCGCTTCAGGAGGAGATCAAAGGCGCCGTATTTGAGCGGCTTGCGGAACTTGTCCTCCCGCGCCAACTCCTCCACCAGCCCTAGGAGGTCATCCTTGGTGAGGGATATGTCCAGCTCGTCATCGACCCCTTCACCCAGCACCTGGGCCAGCACCTCGTCCACCACCATCTCCCTCTTGCCGGGGAGGTCCGTCTCCAGATTTACGCGCAGCCGGTGGGGCAGGGACATGTGAGCGGCAGTCCGAATAGGCGCTTCACCCTGTGTGCCCAACTCCTGGTAGGCGGACAGCACCTCGGCATAGCGGATAGCACCCCGGGTGCTGACTCCCCTCTCCACCTCGGGGTGGGAGCGGGTAAACTCGGTGATATCCACCACCTGTGCTGTATCAGCGGCGGGCAAGCCCTTGCCTGACTTCTCCAGGGAGGCCGCCACTACCGCGGTCTCCGCCTCCCGATCCGAAACATAGTCCAGTGAGACCACATCAAAGCAGTCCACCAGATCCAGGGGGAGATAATGTAGGCCAGCCCGGCTGCCGGTGGCGATAACCACCATATCCATGGGGAAGTGCTCTTCAAAGGAGCCTATGCTTATGTTGTCCCCCGCCAGAGCGGTGAGCACCACATTTAGCACGCGTTCCGGCATACGGTCAACGAAGTCTATGAGCAGGATGCCCCGATTAGCCCGGAGCAGTTTGCCGGGGACGAAGGCCGCCAAGGAGTGTAGCCCTTCCCGGAAGGCGGCCTCCGGATCCAAGTCGCCCACCAGATCCTCTGGCACCAAGTCACCGCTTCCCTGAAGACGCTTGGTGCGCTGTGGGCCGGGCAGTACTTCATGGTCCATGGTATCCCCGCGGGCGAGAGCCTCCAGACACCAGGGGCACTCCGGGTTTTTGGGGACACAATTGACAGGACATCCCTTTACCACCTGGGTATCCCCCAGGAGCGAAACGATGCGCTGAGCCAGTGTGGTCTTACCGCTGCCCGGTGGCCCCAGTATGAGCATATGGTGGCCGGCCATAATGCTGGCCACCACCGCATCCCTTTCGCTCTCGGCGATTGGGAAGCCCGAGAACAGCCTCCGGTGTAGCTCCGCCTGGCCCATTTTCGTTGTTGTGGCTAACAGTTCCTCTCTTACCAAGAGTCCCCTTTGACCCTACTCAGGCCAGTCCTCACCGGGAAAGGGGACCTCTAAGGGCTGAGGCTCGCCGTCTTTCCAGTATTTTTGTATTACAGGGTGTTTCTTATCAATGAGGAACTTCTTTAGCTCCGCCGTGTCCAGGCAGTCCTCCTCGGTGGCAATCTTGTCATACACCTCTTCGGGGACGACATCAGCCACTTCCAGCTTGAGGGTCTTGGGCATCCATACGATGCGATCCCAGGCCCCGTCGCCCTGGAGGAACTTGGGGGAGCGGATGGTGAGCACGGATATCCCTTTGAAGCCGTGGTTCTGGGCACCACCGCTCATCATGCCGGCTATCTTGGAGAACGAGATGCCTATGGGGGTGGGGCCGAAGTAACGACGCTGGGACAGGCCCACTCCATCCACCTCCGGAATGTAGAAGGAGGCCGCCTCAAAGCAGCCGCAGTTGGTGGTAGGGTATTTTATGGTGGTGTGTAGATAGAAATGCTTATGGCGATGGCCCGATTTCTCCCATATGACGTCGTCCACACCGCTATATGAGCCGATCTTGGAATCCAGCACATCTCCCACCGGCACCTCAAACACATAGCCTGAGGGGTCTATATCGTAAATGGCCTTGGCGGAGTAGAACGACATGATGCCGCAGTAGGGCAGGCTAGAGGGAGTGATGATGCAGGCATGGTTAGGGGCAATCATCTTGCAGATGGTGCATCCGTAGAAGGTATCAACATCCTCGTCGGACAGGCCCTTGTGACGGGCATCCACCGACTCCCAGTATTCGTTGGCGTGCTCTAGGTACTTGTTGACCAGCTCTTGGCCGCCGACCTCGGGTGCCCCGATGATTATCCGCACCTCCACCGCCTCGGCAATGGGGCACATGGACAGGACGGAGGCCCGCATGGACTGGGCCAGCTTGACGAAGCTGGAGCGGGGGATGACCTTTTTGTTGACCCGCACCCACACATTGGTGCGGGCACCTACCAACATCCACCCCTCCAGAAACAGAAGCCCCATCAAGGTGCCGCGTTCCACGAACTCGCTGTGGTCAACATTAAGCTCAGAGCCATATACCTTGACTTCAATACCGAATGGTAAAGAGGAGTCCGGCTCTATCTCTTGAAGGTCGGGGCCGATAAGCTCCACTTTTCCGTCCTGCACATCCTCGGCCTTCTCCGCGATTTCAGCCAAGACGAAGCTCTGGTACTCATGCCGAGGCCCGCCCAACTCCACATGCCACTCGCCTTTACGGATGTGGCTTATGTAGCGGGGGCCGATGCCCAGATCGTCCAGCCCATCGTAGAGCATCTCCAACTCCAAGGGTAACTGGTAGACCCGGGTCTGGGTCTTCTCTGCCTGCATGATTCCTCCTTTGTTTCCTATATATTGGCAGCCGCGGCCAGCACCTGCTCCATCATAGCAACTACCGCCTGGACTATAGGTGAGTCATCGGGTATCTGGGCCACCGGTTTTCCCAGCATATCGTGCTCCGCCACCACGGGATCCAACGGCAGAAAAAAGGCCACCTCCACACCTTGCTCCCGCGCCTGGGACTCCACCAGCGGTTTGTTCTCCGGAGTGACCTTGTTCACCAGCACCGCCGTAGTGCCGAAGTCCACCATCAGTTCCCCGGTAAGCTCCTGCACCCTCTTAGCGGTAACCAGGCCATTCTTGGTGGGGTCCGCCACGGCTAACAGCACATCAACATCCCGGGTGGTACGCCGGCTAAGGTGCTCCAGCCCGGCCTCGCAGTCTATCACTGTGAAATCATAGCTATCAGCACGGGAGTCTATGACATCGCGCAGGATGGAGTTCACGGCGCAGTAGCAGCCGGGACCTTCTGAGCGGCCCATTACCAGCAGGTCATAGTCATAGGTCTCTTCCACCTTCTCCGCCAGAGCCAGCCGCCAGGCGGCCGCCTTGTCCGATGCTACCCTGCTGCGGGCGGGGGCGTTGAGGATGGCCTCGCGGGCCTCGCCAACCGTGGTCTCCACTTCCAGGCCTAGGGCCTGGGGCAGGTTGGAGTCGGGGTCGGCGTCGATGGCCAGCACTCCACCCATCCGTGAGAGGATCCGCACCAGTAAAGCGGACAGGGCCGTCTTGCCCACGCCGCCCTTGCCAGAAACGGCTATGGTGAAACCCTGCCTGAGGCCCTCAAGCGGCATCGCCCATCACTTCCTTCACCAGCTCGTCCACGAAGCCGGGTATGTCATCATAGTACTTGGAGTCCGGAGAGGGTTTGACCCGGGTGGTAAGGGAGGATGCGGCCATACGGTGGATGTCCCCCTTCTCCGAGGTGGAGCGGCCCTCCAACAGGGCAAGGGCTTGTACCTTCTCGTAAAGGGCCATGCTCCCCCGTACGCTAACGCCCTGCTCCATTTCCTTGCCCCACGGCTCCTCCCGGGTGGCCCTTACCAGGGATATTATACTCTGGGTAACCTCAGGGGGCACCTGCACCCCATCCAAGCGTAGGCCGTAGCGCTCCAGGATGTCCTGCTCCTGTTCCGGAGTCTCGGGGTAGGTCATCTTGACTACATCAAAGCGGTCAAGGAGCACATCGGACAACTCCTCCACCCCGGCCCGCTCCTTGGGGTTCATGGTAGCCACCATGACGAAGTTAGCCGGGTAGTCCAAGTCATACGGGCCGATGGTGGCGATGCCCTCTTCCAACACCTGTAACAGTGCGTTCTGTAGCTTCTCCGGCACCCGGTTAAGTTCGTCAAAGAAGACAATTCCCCTGTTGCCCTTGAGGAGCTTGCCAGGTGTAAAAGCGCGAAAGTCCTGGGGGCCGAACTTAAATGCCTGGGTGGGGTCCACATCCCCCAACAGGTCTTCGGCGGTGAGGTCCGGGGAGCCCTGTATGCGGATGAAACGCCTGGCACCGGAAATGGTCTCCGTCTCTAAGGCTTCACCGGAGGCCTGCTTCGCCCGGCAGTGGGGGCACACCGGCTCAACGGGGTTGCAATGGTAGGCACAGCCCTTCACCACCTCCACGGCGGGTAGGGCGGAGGCGATGTGTTTGGTGAGTGTGGTCTTGCCCACCCCGGGGGGCCCCTCAATGAGGACATGGTGCCCGGCCAGCAGCGAGGCCAGAATCTTCTCCTTGGCATCCCCCTGGCCGATGATGGCGGAAAGTATCTTCTGCCCCCTGTCCGCCCCCAGCACCGTCTCGCGTAGACCTTCGATCATATAAAACTCCCCTCAGGTATCAGGATAAACGGAGTATTAAAAACTAGCATAGCGGTGGCACGGTGTCAAGTCAAAACCCTATCTAGCCACTGACCAATCGGTTAAGGTTCGGAGCCGGGGCGGAATCGGTTCAGAAAAGAGGGCATGCTGAGCGGAGTCCTGAGCCCGGCGAAGGGCCTGTTGAGGCGTGAGCGTGGCTACGGCGCACTCCTAAACGGGCTCTCCAAAGGAGCCCGGATTTCTTCAGACAGGGTGGCGACAATGGTCTCCCTCACCACAATAGCGCTGTCCCGCCGGTGGTTTCAGCCGAACAGCTTGAGGAGGCCCCGCCCTTTTTGAACCTGCTTCATCAGTTTCTGCATTTGGGAGAACTGGTTCAGAAGCTGGTTCACCTCCTGGGGCTGGGTGCCGCTGCCCCGGGCTATGCGCCGCCGGCGGCTGCCCCCGATAATCTGCGGGTGCTGCCTCTCCTCCAGTGTCATTGAGAATATGATGGCCTCCACCCGCTTCAGCTTTCCTTCGTCCATAGGGGGCAACTTGTTCATCATGCCGGACATGCCGGGCACCATTTCCATCAACTGCGGCAATGGGCCCATCTTCTTAAGCTGCTGTAGCTGCCCCAGGAAGTCCTCCAGGGTAAGCTCACCGGAGCGGACCTTCTTTTCCATCTCCATGGCCTGTTTCTCATCAAAGGCCTCCTCGGCCTTCTCTATGAGGGTAAGCACATCGCCCATGCCCAGTATGCGGGAGGCCATACGGTCTGGGTGGAAAGGCTCCAGGGCCTCCGCCTTCTCGCCTATGCCAACGAACTTGATGGGCACCCCGGTCACGGCCCGCACGGAGAGGGCCACCCCTCCCCGGGCATCGCCGTCCAGTTTGGTGAGGATGAAGCCGGTGAGGCCCATCTGGTTATGGAACTCCTCGGCCACACGCACCCCGTCCTGGCCGGTCATGGCATCCACCACCAAAAGCACCTCGGCGGGGGAAAGAGCCTGGCTGAGTCCCCGCACCTCTGCCATCATCTGCTCGTCTATATGCAGGCGGCCGGCGGTGTCCACCAGCAGCCAATGGTGGCCCCCCTGCTGGGCTTGGTCCAGGGCCTTTGGGGCCATCTCCAGAGGAAGGCCGCTACCCTCCACCACAGGTATATCAAGCTGACTGCCCAGCACGGCAAGCTGCTCCACGGCCGCAGGTCGGTAGGGGTCTGCGGACATGAGCAAAGGCCGCTGGCCCTGTTTCTTTAAGTGGAGGGCCAGCTTGGCGGTGGTGGTAGTCTTACCAGAGCCTTGAAGTCCCACCAGCATGACCACGGAGGGGGGTTGGAAAGAGGATGTGAGCAACGCGGTGGTCTCCCCCAGCAGGGAAACCATCTCTGCGTGGACTATTTTGACCACCTGTTGGCCGGGAGTGAGACTCTCCAGGATCTCGGCTGCTAGGGCCTGCTCCCGCACCCGGGCAGTGAAGTCTCGGGCCACCCGGAGGTTCACATCAGCCTCCAACAGGGCTAGGCGCACCTCCCGTAGGGCTTCCTCTATGTCCTTCTCTGATAGCCTGCCGCCCCCGGTAAGGCGGCGGAAAAGACCGTTCAGCCGCTCGGTGAGAGTCTCAAACATACCTGTCCAATTCTAACGGGGGGCAACAGGGCCGGTCAAACCCTGTGACTCAAGTTAGTTCAACATCCTTTTTCCCCGTTCTACCGCCAGAAAGTTATATCTGGGGGAGGCGAAGTCCCCCAGCCCCCCTATGGTTAGGGCGGACATGCATGGACACCGCTCGCAGTGCCTTGAACCGGTTGCAGCACCTGACGCCCCTATTCCAAGCGTGCCAGCAGATAAGCTGGTTGGAAGAAAGCCATATGTGGTTTAATCCTCGAGAATGGCAGCGGCCAGCACCTCAGCGATGTCATGGGCCTGGAATGTATCCACGGCCTCCCGGGTGCGGATACCGTCCTCAAACATCTGCAGACAAAAGGGACAGGCTGTGGCCACGCCCCCGGCCCCGGTGGCCATGGCCTCGTCGGCGCGCAGGTTGTTGATGCGCTCACCGGAGGTCTCCTCCACCCACATATGACCCCCTCCGGCCCCGCAGCAGAAGCTCCGCTTACGGCTGCGGCCCATCTCTGTCAGGGAGGCCCCGGCGGCGCCCAGCACCTGCCGCGGTGAGGAGTAAATATCATGGTAGCGCCCCAAGTAGCAGGAATCGTGATAGGTCAGCTTCTGGGCGGAGGCCGCAGGGGCCTTCAGTCGGCCTTCGTCCACCAGGCCGGACAGAAGCTGGCTGTGATGCACCACCTCAAACTGCCCTCCTAACTGGGGGTACTCGTTGCGGATGGTGTTGAAGCAATGGGGGCAGGAAGTGATGATTCTCTTCACCCCGTACTTGTTGAAATTCTCTATGTTGCGCATGGCCAGCAACTGGTACTGGTACTCGTTGCCCATGCGGCGGGCAGGCTCACCGCAGCAGGTCTCCTCTTCACCCAGCAGTACAAAGTCCACTCCAGCCACTTTGAGCAGCTTCACCATAGCCTGTGGTATCTTCTGGCTGCGCTCCTCCAGGGCCGATGTGCAGCCAACCCAGTAGAGCAGGTCTGACTCCCCACCCTGGCCCAGGTATTTCAAATCCAGGCCGGCGGTCCAATCGGTGCGGCTGGCGGTGGTGCCGCGCCACGGGTGCCCCCGGGCCTCCAGGCTTCGTAGGGTCTGCTCGGCGGTATCCGGCATCTGTGCCCGCTCTAGCACCAAGTGGCGGCGCATGTCTATTATCTCCTGTACATGCTCAATCAGTACAGGGCACTCCTCCTGGCAAGAGCGGCATGTAGTGCAGTCCCAAAGCACCTCCTCGGTCACAACCTCACTAATAAGGTCCGGACGTTCACCCTTCTCCAACAACTCCTCGGTGACACGGAGGATTACATCCCGCGGGTTGAGGGGCTTGCCGGAGAGCCACGCAGGGCAACTGCTGAAGCAGCGTCCGCAGTGCGTGCAGGCCATACCGTCCATAAGCTGCTTCCAAGAGAAGTCCTGGGGCTTGCTGTTGCCGAAGGTCTCCGAGTTTTCCAAGTCAAGGGGGGTCAAGGCACCCCGGGGGCCCATTGAGCGCAGGAAGATGTTGGGGAAAGAGGCCATGATATGAAGGTGCTTGGAGTAAGTGACAAATACCATGAAGCCCAGGATAATGCCGTAATGGAGCCACCACATGACCTGGAAGGTGCTCTCTCCCGCCCCGGGCATCAGCCCGTTGAAGGCAGCGCCCAGGGGTGGCGAGTTGGCCCCATCCATGCTCAGCCGAATGCCTTCCGCCGTAGCACTTAGGAACATGAGTGTGAAGATGAGGGCGAGAATTATGCTGGGAACAGCACCCCGCTCGTCAAGCCGGGCCGGTCTCACCAAATAGCGGCGGAGTGCGGCCCACATGATGGCCAGCATTACCAGCGCCGCCATTATGTCAAGAACATAGCTATAGTAGGTAGCAAAGGTGCTCTCCAAAATGGCGGACACACCCAACCCGTCCCCAATGAAAATATAGAGCAGGTAGCTCAACGTATATGCCATGAAGCCCCAGAAGATGAAGAAGTGCCCCAGTCCTGCCCTGTCCGCAGCCGTCACCCGGCGCAGTGAGCAGATCTGGGCAAAAGTCCTCCCCAGTGTAGCGCTCAGACGTTGCAGGGGCCGGTCCCAACGGGGTTGAGACTCCTTCTGGCCCCGGCGTAGCTGGCGATAGAGAAAGAATATGCGGTTCAGAGACAGCGCCGCCGCTGCTGCAAAAGCCCCCCAAAACAGCACCACCCCGGGCACAATCCAATAGCTCTCTTTAATCGGCGACAACTGAGCCTCCTCTCGTCACCCCGTCGTGGAACAGAACCTGTCTCTTTCCTCTGAAAGGGCCAGGAAGTTTTCCACCACCTGGGTTGGGATGTCCAGTCCACCTATGGGCGTATCGTTACCGCCCACCCCGTGGTAGTCACTGCCCCCTAGGGGAAGCAACTCATGGCGACTAGCGGTAGCCAAGATGGAATTGACAACATGCGGCGGGTAGTTGTTGTAATAGGCCTCCACGCCCACCAGTCCGGCGGCCTTGAGGCGGGGCAGTAGCTCATCTATCTGCTGTATCTCAGCCGGATGGGCCAGCACCGCCAGCCCGTTGCCCCGGCAGATAAGCGCTACAGCCGATTCAGGGGTAAGTTTTTCTCGCTTCACATAGGCGGGGCTTTCCCGCCCGATGTAGGTGGCAAAGGCTTCCCCTAGAGTCGGCACATAGCCGTTTTCTACGATGGCCTGAGCGATATGGGGTCTACCGACGGACTCACCAGCCGCCAGGGTGCGCACCTGCTCCCAGGAAAGGTGAACCCCCATCCCCTCCAGTTTCTCCAGCATCTTCTGTGCCCTAGCCACTCTTGAGTTGCGCTGCTGCTCCAGCCCCACCTGAAATTCCGAGCGGCCGGGGTCTACAAAAAAGCCCAGGATATGCACTTCGGGGAACGGGATGTCGGTACCCAGCTCCACGCCGGGGACGAAGCGGATAGACAATTCGCGGGCCGCAGCTTGCGCAGGTACAATACCGGCAACGGTATCGTGGTCAGTGAGGGCCATGACACGGACCCCAGCGGCTGCGGCCAGCCTAACCACCTCCTGGGGGGTATATTTACCATCGGAGACATTG